>CAZTRI010000032.1:0-28241 GCA_964616675.1 Candidatus Woesearchaeota archaeon | reverse complement strand
TCTTTTCTTTTCATTTTAACCACCCCCAATATTAACTATCTTAAACTTTGAACTTAAAAAGAGTTACGGCTGGTTGGCAAGTGCGCCTAGATTTTTTAATATATATTTTACAGTACAATAGTCAAACTAATTAGCAGAACTTATAGATTATTTTGAATATTCATGCAATCAAAGGGGTGAGGGGATTCCCCTCTTAAAACTCAGCTCCAGAAAGTATATTAGTAGACATTAAGTTAAACAACACAGCAACAACAAGAGCAATTATACTATAAAGAATAACAGATCTCTTCAAGTTATGAGCAAGCATATTATGTTCAGCTACCTTATCAGATCCATTCTCAATTCCATTAGCTAAAACAGTCAAAACATAAACCATCTGTACAACGTAAAGACCAACTACAATTTGAAAGAAATAAGAAGGAATTAAACCTTGAACATTAAATATTCCTTTAATTGCACCTAATTGTGCTTGTGCAGCAACTCCTTCTTCACCAGCTTCAGCAAAGGAAGTAAACTTAGTAGTCAAACCAACAATGATAGTAACAATCATAGAAGATATTCCAACAACAATACCTGCAATAGCAGGAGCTAAGAATGATACTTGTGATTTCATAGAAGCAATTATCTCAGCAAGCATATCTTTCAAACGTTCCTCAACCTTATGAATATTCTCAACATACTGTGAGATACTAAGTAAAGATTGAGAAACTACATTAGGTCCTTTCCTAGATGATTCTTCAAGAACCTGCATTGAACTTTCAATTAGTGGTGAAGGATAAGAAAGTATAGCACCATTCTGTGGATTAAATATTGCTTCATGCACGCTCATTCCAAGACTTCTAATATTTGTATCAACCATTCTGAAGAAATTTCCAGTAGGAGTTCCTTGCATGGTTTCAGCAACAGCAGAGAAAGCATATTCTACAGGTACTCCGTCACCGATTCTAGTTCCTAATTGAAAAAGGGCAGATCCAAATTCCAATTCTAAATTCTTCGTTTCTTCTCTTAGTTTAACTAAATCTTTACTTTTCATTCTATAATAAACACTTAAGCCGATTGCAATTCCGATAGGAATAAAGAAACTAAATATCATAGCACCTAAACCAAAAGGCCCGTAATATTCACCTTTTGCAGTTCCAGCTTCATATCCTAAAAATTTAAACTTTCCAATATCAACATCAGTTTTAGGATCTATTGCATGAACTAGTAATGGAAATGTTCCTACAGCAACAAAAAGAATAATTATAAAAAAAGCTAACCAAAATGGATCAAATACTTTTTTAGAAATCTGTTCAGCAACTTCACTTTCTCCATAACCGCTTGGTCTCTTAGCTAAAAGATTCATTCCATATCCAAATACTAAGAGAGGTAAAATTAAATTATAAAGAAAAGCAATATGATACCATTTAACTAATCCCCCTAAGAAACTTCCAAGCAGGGGGAATATTACTAATCCTAATATAGGTAAAATTACACCAAGCATATGCAGCATAGTTATTGGATTTTGGAGCCCATGTGTATATTTTAGCATTTTCTCATAAGTTCCATCAAGAATTATCTTCAATGATTTATCAAGTATATCTAATCTTCTTGATTCACTTGGTTCATACAAAGAACCTTCTATTAAATGAAAAGAAGTAACAAACTCTAAGTTAGTTCCTCTCCACTTCTGTAAGTAAGCATCAATAGATTCTTTTATAGTTGAATATGTTCCTATCTGCATATCCCAGAAAACTTTTCTTAAATCTAAAGACAGTGGAGCTTTAAGATGTATAGCAGAAAATCGTAAAGCATTTTCCAGATTGGAAGTATGCCTCATATACATGACGATATATAATATACACAATACCATCTGGTTGGAAGCACGTAACCTCCATCTTGTAGCAATATATATTGGCATTTTAGACAAAGCTTTCAAAGCAATTAACCCTAAAACTATAAGCATCAAAGGTAAAAATACTTTTATTTCATTAGTTAGTGCATATAAAACCCCACCTAAAACAAAACCTAATATAACCAATAAGAATCCAACCAGGGCAGCGAAACTAGCAGCACCATTAGCTGTAATGTTCATGTGAGTTATGTTAATAGCCTCTTCAAGTTTTTCTTTATCAACTTTAGTAGCTTGGAATTTTATAATCTGTTCAGCAGTATTGCACCAGCGTTCATAAAAAGTCAAACCAGTACCGAGAGCTTCTTTTCTGAACCGTTCATATTCTACAGAAAACCTTTGAGCACTTTCATCAGAAAATTCTTCAGAAGCAACATCTTCAGTTTGAATATCTTCTCCTAAACGTTCTCTATACTTCTTTAGTATATCCTCAACCCCTTTTTCAGCCATTATTAGTTTAATAGAAAAGAGTTATTTAAACTTAACTACTTTCTAACTTTCAACCGCTCATAAAATAAAAAAGGTCCATCCTCAAAAAACCTATTAGGAAAAATAGTTAGTGCCCTTATGTCAGAGTCATTAGAAAAAACAGATACATTTTTTGCAGGTAGAGAATATGCAAGCGCAGCCAAACCTAAGTCATTCTCAAAATCATGTATATCTAATACATTCAAATCCCCAGCAAAATAGATTATATCTTTTTCAAGTTCATTACGATCTACAGGAGTTAATCTTCTACTTGAGTCAAAGATTCCTAATTTAGTTCTGTATAAATCCAGAGCTGCATCTTCTTTTTTAGCCATACCTTTAAGATGTTCTAGATTGGCAGCTAAAAACATTTTAGGAACATAATCAGAGAATTGGCGTAAAACTTCTTTATAATATTTCACTCTATCTGCAAAAATGTCCTGTTGATCACCTTTTAATCCAGCCATTTCTTCATCAACAATAAAACCTTCACCAAAAGTAAAAAATAAATACATGTCAATTTCGCTAATCAAAAATTTGGTATCATGGCGACCGCGCATATCAGAATCGCGTAAACTACGTAAATGATCTTTTAGAATTTTATATTGTTGTAAAACTGGAAGAGATGCACCACCCCTGATTTCAAACACTCGTCTAAATTGTTCATCTTTTCTTAATAAATTAAAAAATGATTCCTCAACCGATCTTGTCATGTGTCTTGTAGTATAAATTATTGCTCCATCATGTTCTCCTGGGTTAAAAGTGGCAAAAAGATTACTATCTAACACAACTGCATGCTCATCTACAGGAAAATCCTTTGGAAATTCTACAAGTTCCATAAAAGGGAAAAAACAAAAAAAGATTTAAACTTAACTAAAGCATCCCATAATTCTGTTTTATATATCTTTTAAATTCTTCTTCCCATTCAAAGAATATTCTTTTAGAATCTAAGAATCCAGTTTCTTGTCTGACATTATCAGATATTCTATGGAATGAATCATTCATCTGTATAATTGTTTTAGCCTCAAGCAAATCATTAATAGAGAGTTTATTTGAATAATCAAGTATTGTCTGTTTTATTTTTGCTCTTAATAATATATTATCCCATATTGCATCCCAGGAACCAGCCCATTCTTTAATCTGTCCACCTGTACGTTTTATTATTTCAGAATTCCCGTTAATTAAATCATCTGTAGGAACTAAAGTATCTTTTTGTGCATCATACCTAAATAAATCTACAAAACCTCCTTCTCTAAGTGGATCTTCTTCCCAAGTTTTTCTTACTTCAGTAATTGACATTATCCTTCTTCTTCTATGTAATCCATCCGCGCTTTTAACAGGATTTGCAACAATAATAATGTCTACAGCTTTAAAAGAAGTTCTTGGGACTTTAAGATCATTTACAATTCTATCAAAAACACCATAAGGAGAATCACCATGAATTGTTCCTGCAACAGTATTTGCTAAAGCCCCAGTTCTCATTGCTTCAAAAAGTGCAAGTGCTTCCACACTTCTTACTTCTCCTACAATTAAAGCAGAATCTCCCATACGTAAAGATGTTCTTATACCTTCATCAGCAGAGACTTCAGAACCGCTATGTGCAAGTGCACTTCTTACTTTCATCGGCTGAATATTATAACCAAAATCACGCAGTGCTTCAGTAGGAAGTTCAAGAGTATCCTCAACAGTAATTATTCTATATTTCCTCATAACTTCAACTAACACAGAACCCAAAAGACTAGTCTTCCCAGAACCTCTAGTTCCAGCTACTAGTAATGAAGCAGCACCATCGATCAAAAAAGAAAGTGTTCCAGCAGCAAGATCACTAATCATTCCACTTTTGATAAATAATGGTAATGTCCAAGGCTTGTCTCTATGTCTCCTAATGGAAAATCCAAGTCCATAAGGATTAAGAGGTTGAGAAATTACAGCAACTCTAGCTCTTGCACCAGGGATTATAAGTTCAGTATCTAAAACTGGATTAGCTTCATCTAATGGTCTTCCGGAAATCAATCTTAATTTAGAAGCCCAGGATTCAACATCTTCTCTAGCAGGAATAATATTAGTTACACATTCATCATAATCTCCATGAACTAAAAATATTGGAGTTTCACCAGGTGGACTGTTAATTGCAATATCCTGTACCTTATCATCTTGTAATAAAGTCTCAATAAAACCAAATCCGATTGTATATCTAACCAATATATGTGCAAGTTCATCAAGTTCATTATAATCAAGTTTCAATCCTTTATGATCAGCTAATTCCATAAGTAAATCTCTTCCTATATTAAAGAAAGTTTGTCTCATTCTTTCAATATCAGTATATTCTTCAGCTTTAGGTTGGTGTTCTGCTAAAACTTTTCTTGCAGTTTCAAGTAAATCATATTTATCTTCATCTATTCTGAATTCAGGTGGAACAACATGATAAAGTTGTTTTACATTATCTTTCAAATTAAATACTTGTACATCACAATTTTTTCCTATTGAATAAGCATCTATTTCTTCAGCATCTAATGGAGGGGTTGCCATTAATCTAGTATACATAAAATCTGGAGTGACAGCTGGCTTGAATATTGCTCTGTAAACATCTCTATCACCTATTTTATAACCACTAACACTATCTTTAGCAAGAGCAACTAACTTCGTATTAGCTAATAAAGAATAAAGTTCAGTTAATAATTCAAAATATCTTGAATTTTCATCTCCAGCAATCTTCTCTTCTCTTAGCATTCTTTTAGTTTCAACAAAAGCACCTACAGGATCTGTTTTTAATAAATTTAAAATTAAATATTGTAAGTTCCTCAATCTATAAGAACCCTCGGCACCTTCTCCAAATTCTCCAACTGCAGCTTGAGAAAGAATCTTTTTCTGTTTAATAAAATGATTATATATCTTGGAAATTTCAACAAGAATAGAAGTCTGTTTAAAACCATATTCATATTTTTTTCTTTGATGAAAAACAATCCTAGCAACATCAGGCATTTGCGCTAATTTTTCTATTGTCTGTGCCAGACAAATTGTACTATCCTCAATAGATGGTACTTCAGAAGAGCCTTCGTAATTAATATGCAAAACTTGCTGCACGCCTTCTTTAACTACAACTTGTGCCCCTTTCTTTTCCCCTTTTTTAAAAAGAACCATAGTCATGAAACCATTTTATTTATTAAAATACTTTTCGTTAGTTCAAGTCATCGATGTTCAATCTTTAAACTAGGAAAATATCTCTGGCATTCTTCAGCTAAAAGTCTACGATGGCAGTGTTCAGTAGTTTCCTCTACACAAAGTAAAGTCAAATCTTTTTCAACTGCTCTTTGAGCCAAGTTAGAAACTAACAAAGAGATATGACCCAAAAATTCAATATAATTTCTCTCAAATTCAATCCAAGGAAGACCTCTATTATAATAATCTCCAACTAAACTAGGCAGGGGAGCTAATTCTCTCATCCATTCATCATAGGTTTTAGAAGTAATACGAAGATCAGGTGTTTTTCCATCATTCAATGTATGCCTACTCATTACAGAAATCCTTCTTCCATCAGTTGCATCTTTTGGTTTAAATATACATTTAGTGTAAAGCATAATCTAAACAAATTCATTTTAGATATAAAAATATAGTTAATTAATAATAGATACCACTGTAAGTGAATCACACAATCTTAAAAACAAAGAAATAATAAAATCTTTCATGGAACAAGAATTTCAAGAAGAGCAAAGGCCCGGAAATATAATCCTTGATATTAATGCAAGATTAAGAGAGGTTGAAGGTAAATATAACCTGCTAAGAGACAGGGCATTGATTATCAACCAAAACATGATCCAGCAGTACAAAAAAACTCATTCTGAGATTAACCAAATAAACTCTGACATAAAAGAGATCAAAACAGAATTATTCAAAATCAAAGAAGCAATGAGACATTTAATAAGCGAGATGGAATACTTTGCGAAAAAGGAAGATGTAAGAGTTTTAGAAAAGTATATAACCTTCTGGAATCCATTAAAAATGGTAACAGAAACTGAAGTTAAAAGAATAATAGAAAAGAGTAAAGTGAAAGATGGCAGCTAAATTACCTCAAGAATTGGCACAACTGAAGGCTGGCGTAGAAGGGTATACAGAAAATCCACCAATGCCAGATTTACCTGGAACAGGTGTTCAAGAAATTAATCCTAATCTTCCTAGTGCAGCAGAAACTGTAACAGGTTTTGAAGAAAACATTCCAAGTCCAGAAGAATTTGGTGAAGAAACACCAGAACCAAGATCATCACAAACAAGTTTTGAACAGCCTATGCCGTCAGCACCAAGAGGGGGATCAATGGATGAAGAAAGAATTCATGAAATTGCAGAAGCAGTTCTTAATGAAAAATGGGATGAGTTCATGTCGCAGACAGGAAACATCATTTTATGGAAAGATAGAGTTAATAATGAAATAATTTCTATGAAACAGGAAATAATAAGAGTTTCTCAGAGAGTTGAAAACTTGCAGAATGCAATTATCGGTAAAGTAAAAGAATATGGTGACGACATGAAAAATATTCACACTGAAATGAGAGCATTAGAAAAAGTATTTGAAAAGATATTAGAACCATTAACAGATAACATTAAAGAATTAAGTAAAATCACAGAAGATTTAAAATTGAGGAGAAAATAAATGGTATTCTTAAGAAAAGCTAAAAAATTCGCTGTTGTCTTGGCTCTAATTGGAAGTCTAATTACAGCTTGTCGAAAAGAACTGCCTAAAGATAGATATAATTTGATAAAAGCAAAAACAGAGATAGTAGAAAGATCATTAAAAAAAGGGGAAATAGATAAAGAAGCCAATAAAGAATTAGTAAAAACACTTTATAAGTTATACAAAGAAGGGTATAAACTCAAAG
The DNA here is from genome assembly GCA_964616675.1 of Candidatus Woesearchaeota archaeon. GTDB lineage: Archaea > Nanobdellota > Nanobdellia > SCGC-AAA011-G17 > GW2011-AR18 > CAZTRI01. The sequence goes on along the minus strand of CAZTRI010000032.1, from coordinate 21,011 downwards.
GTCTAGATTTTCCAAGAGATTTCAATGAAGGGATTGAGCTTTTAGACCAATTTCATCGTGTAGCTGATTCACATTTAAATGAATTTTTGACATACTATGATAATGATATAGGGGGAGAGCTTGATATAAGTATCGATGTAAAATATAGTGGACTCGGTAAGTACGAAAACTTAATCGATTTTTTAGTTCTCATGAAAAAGATATTTGGTTTCATGCCAGAAGATGAAAAAATGATGGTACTAGCAATACTAAAAAAAGACTTAAAAAATACAGAAATAATAATGAGAAAAAATCCTCAAGGCTTAGATTTTCCAACAGAATTTGATTTTAACAATGGTGATATGCAGGGACAAATAAGAAAAAAGAAAATAATAGAAGCCTTAAATAGATTGATAAAAAAAGTTGAAAAATTATAAAATTTTATACTCCACCTAAACTTCCTTCAATCATCTCTTCTAAGTGTGGTTCAATTGCATCTTTCACTTCTCTTGCAGTAGGATATCTAAATCTCTCGCCATCATTGGGAGACCTAATCTCAGCTTGCCCAACTAAAACTCTAAAACCACCATGTAATTCATTTCTAGGAACCAAATAAAGAGAAACATCAACTGCATAATTTCCTCTATAATGAACAGCTAATTTCATTCCTCTATGAGGAAGTTGGTCTCTAAACCTCTCTGGGATATGCATTTTAAATCTTCTTAAAAAATTTACATTCCCATATCTTTCCTTTGGAGTTTCTAACACTCTAAGTTCATATGTCATAAAAAAAGAAAAATAATAATCTTATTTAAAACTTACTCTATTTTCCAGTTCCAACAGATTCATACTTATCAGCTAAGAATCTAATAGCAAATGCCGAAACAATGAGCATAAATAAAGCACTCATCACCCTAGGATGAGTTAAAGTTCTCAATGCCTCTGTTCTAGGATTTTTAGCAACTATAGGTACCCCTGTTATAGCATCTTTAGGAATTTCTACTTGAGTTCCACCTGATTGATAAGGAGAAAGTTCTGTTTCAAATACAACAGATATTCCAGTAAATACAATTAACAACACAATAACAAAAACCGGAGTCTCACCTAAAACATCCCAAAAAGTCTGTTGTGTTTTTCCAAAGAAAATATAGATTGCACTAATAAATAAAAATATTATCATCATAAACGCGATCCAAGGAGTTATAACTGTAACTAAAGAAACTAATTTCCCAGTAAATATTGAAACAGCTGCGATTGAAAAAGAAGCTACTAAGTTTAATGTTTTCTGTCCTTCACCAAACAATTTAGTTTTTTCTAGAATAGCAAACATTACTACAAATACAAATAGGAATATAAAAAAAGGCAAAAAGAATGCCAACAATCCTACATCAATTACTGTTGCCATTTTAATCCTTTAAGGACTTATCTAGACTCTTCAAGAATCCCCCCAAACCTCCATCGCCTTTATTTCCTTTCTCTTCTTTAAATGCAGAGGTTACTAAAAAGAATGAACCTATCATAATTCCTAAAAAGATTCCAATCTGCAGTAATCTCTCCCTGTCAATACTATTTAAGAATGTTATATTAGGATTAAGTGCCATAAATAAAGCTACAATTATTACAATAATAAATAATCCCATCCATGCACCTTGAAATCCTTTGAATTCTTTTCCTGCAACAAGTGCTACTAAAATTAAGAACATAAGTATTACTACAATTATCAAAGACACTTTAGGTAAAAATGTATTAATAGTTTCAACAATATCTTGCTGTACAACAAGTAATAAACCACCCACCATTGCAACTACTCCATCAATATTAGTTTTTCCACCTAAAACTTTAGTTTTATTCAAAATAGCAAACATTATACTAAACACTAACAAGAAGGGTAACAAATACTGATAGACTCCAAAATCTACCAAAAATTGAACACCTTCACCAATTGTAAAACCAGCTTGAAGTAACATTTTCTTTCACCCCTTTTATTTTTTCTTTTCTCCTTTATCTTCACTAGTAAATCCGCCCATGATCCAAAATACAGATAGAATTGCAATTCCTAAAAACACAATTGATCCTATTACAGCACCAGAAAAGTTTTCCATTACATAAGTAACAAATTCATCCAACCACGAAACTCCTTCATCATTTCTTATAGCATCTAAGAATATTAAAACTACACCTATGAAAACTAAGAATATAAAAACTGCTGTCCATTTAGAATGTTTTTCAGCAAAATTAAATTCCCCTGCTGTATAAAAGAATCCAACAAGCATTACAAATACAACTAAGAACACAATTAATAATACAACATTAGGTAAAGCAAGATTAATTGCATTAACTATTTTATTTGTAGCAATAACTAACATAGCAACGACAAAAGCAACCATAGCATTCAAGGCACGTTTAGGCCCCTCACCTTCTTTACCAAGAATCATTGTTTTTTCTAGAATAGCAAATACAATTGCAAAAACAAGTAAAAAAGGTAAGACTACATCAAAAAGTCCAAAATCTTTGAAAAACTGTACACCTCTTCCTAATGGAGTTACCATGTATTAGAATCTGCAAACATTGATATTTAAATGTTGTGTTTAATAATTCAGAAAAAAATTACTCAGCTTCTTGCATTAGCTCTTCTTCTTTCATTGGAACAGCTGCTCTAGAAATAATCATAATATCTCCAACACTCTTAACCATCTGATGCGGAACCATTACACCTTTAGCGCCGCCAAGAACTCTACTTAAAGTTGAATTTCTAGTTGATTTTACTTTCCATCCTATTATTTTATTACCAGCAATAACAGATTCTTCAATATCACCGTAATAAAAACCTTCATCAGTATAAACAGGCATTCCAAAAACATCTGTCACACGTCTTGCTTTCACACCGTTCATAACTTTAGTAAGTTATTTATAGCTTTATATACTTTTCTTTTCTGCAATTATAACAGTTGCTATGTATAGTTTGAATGAGCTGGAACAATGAAAATATATCAAAATCTAACTATTGTAGGAACATCTCACATATCAAAGCAGAGTATAGAAGAAGTAAAACAGGTTATAACAACCAGGAATCCTGAAGTTTTAGCCTTAGAACTGGATAAAGGAAGATTACAGGCTTTATTATCAAATCAAAAAAGGAAAATAGGAATTAGAGACATTAAACATTTTGGTTTTAAAGGTTTTCTCTTTGGTATAATCGGTCAGTGGGCAGAACATAAAATGGGAGAGATTGTTGAAGTAGCTCCTGGCACAGAAATGTCAGAGGCTTATAAAATCGGGAGAAAATTTAACTGTAAAATTTCATTGATAGACCAGGAAATAAATGTAACATTAAAGAACCTTTCAAAAGAATTAACGTGGAAAGAAAAATTCAGATTTATTTATGATATAATAAAAAGTACATTTGTCAAAGAGGAAATTAAATTTGATCTTCACAAAGTTCCTTCAGAAAAAATAATTAAGGAATTATTGGAAAAAGTAAAGGCAAGATATCCTTCAATATACAAAGTAATAGTCACAGACAGAAATAATTACATGGCAAAACGTTTATATATACTAATGCAGAATTGTGATAGTGTGGTAGCTGTAGTTGGAGCTGGCCACTCTGATGAAATAATAAAGGAGATAAAATGTTTACAAAAAAAGAGGTAAATGAATTAGTAATTGCAATTTTAATTTTGGGGTTAGTATTTGGTTTCAATGATATGCTTCCTGTATTCAACTTAAATCACTGGTTGCTTAATTTATTTCATGTAACAATACTTGTTGCAGTTTCTCTATTGCTTCATGTATATGCTCAAAAGATTGCAGCCTCTGGTGTTAATGCTAAGGTAACATTTTCTTTATGGAAAACAAAAAAGATTGGAACAAATTTGCATCTACCATTTCAGTTCCCAATAGGTATATTTCTTGCATTTATTATAAGCATATTATCTAATGGTTTCTGGTATTTCACAGGGATATTTGAAAGTATAGTTACAGAAAAAACTTCAAGAGTAACTAGAAAGTTTCCAAAAGTATTAGAATATGAAGAAGCAAAAATTCTTTTAGCTGGGCCATTAGCAAACTTAGGTTTAATTCTTGTTTTAAATTTCATTCAAGATTTTGTTAAAGTTAATTTAACAATGTTCATAGTCATAAATCTGTTTCTTATAATCTTTACAATGGTTCCAATTCCACCGTTAACAGGGGGAAAAATATTATTTTATTCGAGAAATTTATATATTTTTAGTTTAAGTTTAATTATACTAACTTTCTTCATGAAAGGATTAGGGATAATTCCAACATTGATTTTGGCAATTATATTATCTTTACTAATAATGTTTGCTTATTACTATTATGCTGATGAGGAACAGGTATTTATATTTCCAGAGTTCCAGCAAACTAAATTATTTGCGCAAGCACCAGGAATAAAGAGATGGAAATTTATTTTATCTGTTTTACTGTTAATGCTTATATTGTCATTTGCAAAACTAAACATATTCGCCATTATTGCATTAAGTTTGATAGGAGCATTTATAATTTCAGTAAGCTATAATGTTCTGCAGAAAAGAAAATAAAAAATTTAGAATTCAAGAAAAAATAAAAAAATTAAGGATTTACTGGTCTCCTTAAGTTTTGATTTGCAGTATATACACTGTACATTGTTGCAACAGCACTTACTGCATTTTCGTTGTTCTCTAACATTAACACATCAGCAGCTTGTCTTGCATCTGCATTATCTCTTAAGATATTTCTACCTACAGTTAATTGTGCATTAGCAATTCTTTCTGCAACAGCTGATACACCAACAGCATCACCAAATCTTGAATATTGTCCACCTAGTAAAACACCAGGCTCTTCAACACCAATTGCCCTTAGTATTCCATACATTCTCTGTATGTTGCCTGAACCAGCAGCAACTCTTAATGCTCTTGCATTTACAAAAGCACCAGCAGCATTTCTTAGATTCTCATTAGCATCATCAGCAACTTCTACATTAGTTAAAAACTCCTGATAAACAGCCCTTTGTCCGTCCTCAGTCAAAGTATCGAAATACTCAGTTCTCATTTGAGGAACATTTGCTGCAGTAATAAATCCAGATAAAGTCGTTATTGAATTCCTAACATTATCATTGGCATTCACAAGACCCATTTGTTCCAAAGTTAACATCGGTCTACCAGCAGGATCAACATTTCGCATGTTATCATTATATGCAGCAGGATCTATCCTACTCTCAATACCTCTTAATAGCCCTCTTTGGCCTATATATTGCCCAACTAAACCAGGCACGTTTTGTCCTAAATCTTCCAATACCATTTTATCATCACTCCTTATAAAATAGGCTAAACCCCAAAATTCAAGGCCCGAAGACCCTAAATTCCAAGGCTTTCACCTACCTATATAGTAGTAGGAAGTAATATATAAACCTTCCTAATGTTCTTCCTATGAGGTAGTGACAATAAAAACCTTTATAAAGAAAGAGGTATTATCTTTTTGATAGGAGGATTGATAAAATGAATGTAAAAAATAGTATTTTAGGGCTTGCTGCTCTAGTGACAGGAGCTTGTGCTACACCAAGAAGTGTAGAAAAGGATGTTCCTGAATGGATGCAAGGTGTAAAAATAGATGGGGATCAATATATTTCTGTTGCCTGTGTAAAAGGAAAAAATATTTCATTATTGTATCCAGTTGCTGAAGGAAGAGCAAGAACAGCATTAGCAAGAGCATTCGAGGGGAAGAATGACGTTGATGTATCAATAAGTCATGAACCTGCTGAGTATGAAATAGTTAATGGTTCTTTATGTGCAAGAATAATAGGCTACAAAATAAAGTTAGATAAAGAATTATAAGAATGAAATTTAGATCTGAACTTATAGAAGACAAAAGAAGTAGAGTAAAAAGAACTATCGACAAATACCTAGATCCTACATTATTTACCATTGGTTTTAATGGTTTATATCTATGGGGTGCAGATAAAACATTAGATCTTGTTTCTCAAAAAACAGATGAGCACGAAGGGATATCTATGCTCGGAACATATCTTGCTCTAACAGCAGGTATAGCCGTAGCAAATAAATTTGTTATAATCCCTGTTGCAAAATCCATAAAGAATAGAACAGAAAGAAAACTTAACAGGCGACCAATATCATTAGTAGATGATAGAAAGAGTTGGTTGAGAACAGGGATACAGGTAATGGCATTCCCAATATTAGGTTATGTTGGAAACTTTCCACAAACATTAGATAACTTTAGGTATGATGGAGAAAGAATAGTAGGTGCATTTGCAAGAGAAAACAGAGAGGAAGGAGAAAATTTAGAAGCAAAACTAGATGAGACACCTGAAGTACTTGAATCACAACTTCCAGAAAATACAAATGATAAAGAAATATTAGAATCAAACAAACACTCATTAAAAGGTCAATTCTTAAGAACATATAGATGGAAAAATATAATTGAAGAAAATGAAAGAAAATACGGAATTGAAAAAGGTTTATTAGCAGCAGTTGCAATGCATGAAAGTTATGGTGATCCATTAGAATTAAATGCTGGTGATGATGGTGGCGCAGGTTTAATGATGTTCCAGCCAGGTACAGCACAGGCATATGGTCTAAAAACATGGGGAGATTCAAGAAAAGCAGGACGTGACAGAAACCATGGAATTAAATTAAGAAAATTAGCAAGAGAACATAACTGGGACTATGATGAACTATCAGATTTAGATGAAAGATTTGATGTAGAAAAAAGTGTTGACGCTGCAGCAAGACTATTGAATGATTTACATACTAAACATGGGACATGGAATGATGCATTATCTGCATATAATCGTGGAACTCCAGCTAGTAATCCAAAAAATACAAAATATGTTCAAAATGTCAGAGCAGCACATCATTATTGGTCAGCAGAAAGATCAAAAAGAAATTAACCTTTCTCAAGTCTTGCAACAATAGCATGCGTTTTCTCAACAACATCTGGATTTACAGAAACAGAATCAATTCCTTCATTGACTAAAAACTCAGCAATTTCAGGGTATTCACTAGGGGCCTGGCCACAGATCCCAACAGTTTTTCCATTTTTATGAAATCCTTTTATTATACTAGCCATTGCTTTTTTAACAGCTTCATTTCTTTCATTAAAATAGCCCATTTTTCCTAATTTAGAAGAGTCTCTATCAACACCTAAAACTAATTGTGTTAAATCATTAGAACCAATTGAAGCACCATCAATATCGAGTTTAGCAAACTCCTCAGGTATAAAAGCAACAGAAGGAACTTCAGCCATTAAATAAATTTTAAATTCAGAATTCCTAACAAGTTCTTCTTCCTTCATAATTTCTAAAACCTTCTTAACCTCATCAACGTTCCTGACAAAAGGAAGCATAACATGAACATTTTTATAACCAGCATCTCTTAATTTTTTTATTGCCTTGCATTCCATCTTAAAAGCTTCTTTAAATTCAGAAGATACATAACGAGAAACCCCTCTCCATCCTATCATAGGATTTTCTTCTTCAGGTTCAAATTCTTCACCACCTTCTAAATGTTTATACTCATTAGTTTTAAAATCAGAAAATCTAACAATCATTGGCCGAGGTGCAATAGTTCTAGCAACCTTTTCAATTCCTTCAGCAAGTTTGCTAATAAACTCAACAGAATCTCCAGTTTGAATCATACTTAAAGGATGTCTTTTAATATCACTGACAACAATAAACTCAATCCTCATTAAACCTATACCTTCAAAAGGAAGATCTTTGTAAGCATCAATTTTTTCAGGCTCACCTAAGTTCATATAAACTTTAGTTTTAGTTTTAACATCATGATATTTTTCAATCAATTCTTTCTCACCAGTATCTTCACACACAATATCAACTTTTCCTTCATACACTTTACCTTCAGAACCATCTACTGTGATTAATTGACCATCATGCAACACACTCATTGCATTTCCAGTTCCAACAACACATGCAATTCCTAATTCTCTGCTTACAATTGATGCATGACTTGTCATTCCACCTTCATCAGTCACAATTGCTTTAGCTTTTCTCATAGCTGGTACATAATCTGGTGATGTCATTTTCGCAACAAGAATATCACCTTCAAGAACATTCTCTATATCATCTAAATTATTCACCTTTTTTACAGGACCAAAGCCAGATCCAGGAGAAGCTCCCATTCCAGTAAGGATTGGTATATTAGTAACCTCTTTATGCTCATCTATTTTATTATTCAAAGTAGTTATTGGTCTTGCTTGTACAATAAAAATCTTCAAACCTTCAATAGCCCATTCTACATCCATTGGTTTTTTGTAATGTTTCTCTATATGCATTCCATACTTAGCTAACTTAACTATCTCATCATCAGTTAATTTTTGTCTAGAACCTTTTTCTTCACTCAAATCTTTTTTGTAAGTTTCACCAGTATAATCGTTCTTGGCATACATCCATTCTTGTCTTCCTAATTTTTTATACATAATCTTAAAATCTTTTTTATCAATTAAATAATTATCAGGAGTCACCTCTCCAGCAACAACTGCATCACCTAATCCAAAAGCTCCCTCAATCATAATCTCATTTTCTTTATTTGTAGTTGGATTAACAGTAAACATTACCCCAGCTTTTTCAGATTCAACCATTCTCTGAATAATAACAGCAATGAAAACCTTAGAATGATCAAAATTATTTTTTACCCTATAATATATTGCTCTTGCAGTGAATAAAGATGCCCAGCACTTTTGGACAGCTTCAATAACTTTTTTAGCACCTTTGACATTGACGTATGTTACCATTTGTCCAGCAAAAGAAGCAGAAGGTAAATCCTCGGCAGTAGCACTTGAACGGACAGCAACATAAGGACTATCTCTTCCTGTTTTAATTATTGACAATGTGTCTTTAGTTAAAGCCTGTAATCCAGAACCAACATTTAAACTATCATAAGCATCTGCAATATCATGTTTAATCTCACTAGGCATTTGAGCAGCAAGAATCATTACCTGAACTTGTTTAGAAACTTTATTTAATTCTTCATTATTTTCAACATCAAGATTTTTAAGTAAGTCTTCAATTTTATTCTGTATACCTGTGACTTGAATAAAAAATTTATAAGTTTGAGCAGTTACAACAAATCCAGGTGGAACAGGTAGACCAACATTATACATTTCCCCTAAAGAAGCACCTTTTCCACCAGCTATATCAACATCATCATTTTTAAGATCTCTAAACCACCTCAGTACTTCCATAAAGACACCTCTTTACAGTTTTTTATCATAATAACTAAATATAAACCTATCGCCTCAAGAACAATTCAAAGTAAGGATAAGTATTACGATCAAATTTTTCTATCATTTTTGTACCATGGTTGGAGTTACCAGGAAGTACTCTTAATAATTTTTCACCTTTAAAGCTATCTTTTAGTTTAGTAGCGAAATTAAACTCCTCTTCAAGTTCAGTAGGTGAAAATAGATATAGTTCTCCTTTATAATCATCAAGCACATCAGTGACAGTAACCCCTTTATAATTTTCTCCTGGAGAAAGTAAAATAATTTTTTTAATATCTGGGTCTGAAGCAGCGTATCTTAATCCAACATTGGCACCGATGCTTGCACCTACGATGTAAATATTTTTGTAATCTTTATCTTTTAAATATTCTTTTGCAGCTTTAACATCAAGAACCATTTTTTCAAAATCTTCTTCTTTAAAGTCCTCAATTTTTCCTTCACTCTGCCCATGGCCTCTAAAATCAATAGCTAAAGTAGTATAACCTTTTCCATTCAACCAATTACTCAAATTATTCCAATCTTCCTTTTTACCATTAAGCATATGCAAGAAAATAACAGCATTTGCAGTAGAATTACTATTCATAAGACCAGCTATTTTCAGTCCATCATCGGTCTTTAATTCAATATTTTTAGGTCCACTAATAATTGAGCATCCTACAATGAATATACTCAAAATCAATAAAATAAATAATTTTTTCATAGTTACTAGGAAAAAGAACCAATATTTAAGTTTTTTTATACTGAAAGTGAACAAGAAAGATATTTAAAAGAATATATATAAAGAAAAACATATGAGGATAATTGGGAAATCAAAAAAGCATATTATAGATAAAGATCTAGAAGAGATTTTCACTGCAGAGATAGTTTCAATAACAATAGGGATAATGGCTGGTTTATTTCTTATAAAGGTTGTAGAGAAGCTATATTTGGTTCCTGCACTTCTTATTTTACTTCCAGGTTTCCTAGAATTAAAAGGGAATATCGTTGGTTCTTTAGGTGCAAGGCTGGGTACAGCACTACATACTAAAAAAATAAAAATAGGGATATCAGATTTTCTAAAGCAGAGCATAATCGCTGATATTTTTCTTGCAGTATTCACAAGTTTAATTTTAGGTGTTATTGCTTTTTTCGCAACATACTTAATATTCGGTATTAAAAATCCAGGAATAATCCTAATTTCTCTCCTTGCTGCAGTTTTAGCAATAGTGATAACAATCCCTTTAACAATTCTTGGAACGTTTTGGTTATACAAACATGGTTATGATCCAGATGATATAATGGGACCATACATAACAAGTGTAGGAGATATAGTAAGTGTAATCGCATTATACATTGCTATTATATTAATATGAACCTTTCATACAAAATAATCAAAGATAGTATCAAAGTTTTAATCCTTACTTCTATTCTAAGTTCTATTGGTGGGATGGCATTAAAAACAATAGAAGAAAAATTAATAGTCCTTCTACCGTTTGTAATTGCACTTCCGGCATTAAATGACCTCATTGGTGATTTTGGGATAATAATTACAAGTAAGTTTACAACCTTTCTTTATGAGGGGAAAATGAAAGGCAAGTTAAAAAAGTCAAAATTTATAAGACACTTATTCAAAAATACATTTTTAATTGCATTGTTCTCAGCCTTCTACTTGAGTTTTGTAATTCTCATAATATCTTACCTAAAAAAATTCAGCATGGATCAAACATTCATAATCAAATTTATAGTAGTTATGACACTTTCTATATTAATACTATACATAACAATATTCTTAATCTCAATAATTGGGAGTTATTATGTATACAAGAAAAACAAAGATCCAGACTTAGTGTTAATCCCTTTAACTACAGCTATAGCTGACTTAGGGGCAATGATTATCCTCGCAGTGTTGATTTTCTTCATATTTTAACTTTCTAAAGGCTATAACAAAATATTTAAATTATACAATATACAATCTTTCATATAAATAAAAAAGAGGATGAGAAATGGATAGACCAAAGTGTAATACTTTATTTGAAAGTTCTTGGGAAGTTTGCAACAAAGTAGGTGGAATCTATACTGTTATTAAGTCCAAAGCTCCCTTGATGAAATCTAATTACAAAAATTATTATCTAGTGGGTCCTTACTTTGAAGATAAAGTTAAATTTGAATTTCAACCAAAAGAACCAAATGATATGCTAAAAAGAGTATTTGAAAGATTAAAAAAAGAAGGTATAAAATGCTACTTTGGTACATGGAGTATAGCAGGTGATCAAACTACAATTTTAATAGACTTCACAGGCTATGTTAATAAAAAAGATGAATTGAAAAAGTTCTACTGGGAAAATTACAAAATAGATTCAATATATTCGCAATGGGATTTTGAAGAACCTTTAATCTGGTCAACATGTGTAGGTAAATTAATTGAAGAATATACAAAGGAATCAAAAGAAATAACAGTTTTTCACTCACATGAATGGTTAACAGGGTTTAGTATTCTATATCTTAAAAACAAGAAAGCGAAAGTAGCAACAGTATTCACAACCCACGCAACTATGTTAGGGAGGGTGTTATGTGCACAAGGGTTTGACCTTTACAATAACCTTGATAAAATAAATCCACTAGAAACAGCAAAGAGTTCTGGGATAATAGATAAATTCACAACAGAACTAGCATGTGCAAAAGAATGTGATGTTTTTACAACAGTCTCAGAAATAACAGCAATGGAAGCAGAAAAACTTCTAGGGAGAAAAGCAGACGTTATATTATTGAACGGATTAGATGCGGAAAAATTTCCCTCATTTGAAGAATTATCAATAAAACATCAAACAAATAAAAGGATAATAAAAGAATTCATAGCATATTACTTCTTCCCATACTATTACTTTGATTTAGATGAAACATATATTTACTTTATCGTTGGAAGATACGAATTCAAAAACAAAGGACTAGACATTTTCATAAAAGCTCTAGCAGGTTTAAATGAAAAATTAAAGAAAGAAAATATCAATAAAACAATTGTGGTATTCTTTTGGATACCTACCCATGTAGAAGCTGCAAAAATGTCTTTAGCACAGAATAAATTAAACTTCCATAGGATAAAACATTTCATTGAGGAACAACACGAGAAATTCATTTACAAAGTGATGTCCAATATAATGGAATGCCAGGATATGACCTGTTTTCAGGAAGAAATTCCAAAGAAACCTTTATTAGACGAGGATTTTATAAAAGACTTAACAAGATTAAGAGTTGATTTCCAAAGGAAGGGACTTCCTCCAATAATAACACACAATATTCCTAATGAGAATAATGATAGTATAATTCAAGCTTTACTAAGCAACGGCTTAAACAATTCAAGAGAAAATAAAGTTAAAGTAATATTTTATCCAGTTTATTTAACAGGTATTGATGGATTAACAGACCTGCCATATTATGAAGCTATAACTGGTTGCCATTTAGGGATATTTCCTTCATATTACGAACCATGGGGTTACACTCCTTTAGAATCTGCTGCATTGGGAGTTCCTTCATTAACAACAGATCTAGGTGGTTTCGGGAAATTTTTATTAACAAAAACCAAAGGTGAAGAAGGGATATATGTTTTGAAAAGATTTAAAAAATCTGAAGAAGAAGTAGTAAAAGAGTTTACGAATATATTACAGAAATACTCTAAGTTTAACAAAAATCAAAGAGTAAAAGAAAAAATAACAGCAAAAAAATTATCTGGATTAGCTGACTGGAACATATTTATTCAGTATTATATAGAAGCACACAATAAAGGGGTGGACAAAGTATGGGGGAAATAAGAAAAGATTATTTGCTCAATGATTGGGTAATAATTGCAACAGAGAGAGATAAACGCCCTCAGGATTTTATAGAGAAAAAAACTGCAGTTAATCACAAAAAAGATCTTTTTGCTCCAGGGATGGAAAAATATACACCTCATGAAACATACAAATGGCCTAAAGAGGGAAAATGGCAAGTAAGATGCTTCGAAAATATGTTTCCTGCAGTAAAACCTCAAGGAAAATCAAACATAGAAACACATAACGAATTCTTCACATTCTCAAATAATTTTGGTTATCATGAAGTTTTAGTGGAAACACCTTCAAAAACAAAACAAACATGGGACTTAACAGAAAAAGAATTACTTCAAGTTTTAATTGGTTACAAATATCGTTTTGAGGAGTTATGTAAGAAACAAGGAATATCTTATGTGACCATATTTAAGAATCACGGTCTTAAAGCCGGTACTTCTATAGCTCATTCACATTCTCAAATAATAGCATGTAATCATATTCCCAAAAGAGTACAAGAAAAGGCAGATGCATGTAGAAAATATCCTAGGTGCCCTTATTGTACAATCATCTTTACAGAAAAAGATTCAGATAGAAAATGTTTTGAAAACAATGAATACATAGCATTTACTCCTTACGCATCACGTTCACCATTTGAAATATGGATATTTCCTAAACAGCATCAAAGATCTTTACTGGATATGGATCTTCCAGAACTTTCAAAAATAATGTTACAGATCTTGAAAAAATTAAAGGAATTAAAAGCACCTTACAATTATGAGTTGTATTACTCTCCTTTTGGTTATGATATGCATTTTCACATAGAAATCGTTCCAAGGTTTACTACATGGGCAGGGTTTGAATTATTTGGAACAATTATAAATCCAATGCCACCAGAAGAAGCAGCAAAGTTTTATAGAAGCAAATAATTATTTACAGCAAATAAACAATTTCTGCATTAATTTTCTTTCTTCTCCATCAACACATTGTTCACTATAGTCTTCAACAACATTGGAACACCTATCTAAGAGCAGATCTGTATATTCATATTTTAGATTCCCAGAACATTCTAAACTATTCTCTCTTATAGTTTTTTTAAATCTTTTCAAAGCAAGTACACATTTTTTATAAGCTTTTTGCACACAAAACTCTAATCCCGTAATCTTATTATCTTCAGGAACAAGAATGGGGTCGCATAAATCACTTGTAATGCCTTCATCGCTTAAAAAATCAGCTGGTTTTGTACAAAAACTAGATGTAAAACATTCTGGATCAGCACAATCTATCAAACCATTTATATTATCATCTTGTCCATTAAAACAAATTTCCTGATAATTTACAGGCTCTACTTCAACCCCTCTTAAAGTAAGAAAACCTGTAGGTGAAGAATTAAATCCAGGTGGAGCTGGGAATACTCCTATTAGTGATAAGAACAAAAAACTCACAGTCGCAACTGCAACTCCGATAACAACTCTTTTATTCATAGATCATTTTATCTTCTCATATGTTTATAAAAATTCCGGTCACAAATATTTGTGTTTATTTTCTTCAATCCAACTAATCATATGATCAACAAGTCTATTTGTATCTACTCCAACCATACCGGGAATAACTCTTTTCACAATTGCTTGAGTACCTTCAGCACCCACTTCCATTCTAAAAGCTCCATCAGTAACTTTAGAGAGGGCAAATGCCCATAAATGACCAGGACTACCTTTTTCAACTAAGTCCCAGGGAGTACGTAATCTATCTCCTTCTAAATCAGTTTGAATATGCGGTAAAATTCTTGGACCTAAAGAAATTAAAGCTTCGTAATAAGGGGAGTTCAAGTATGATTGAAAATCTGACATAAAAGAATTTTCCCTAATATGTCCTCTCCACAATTCTAAATAAAGATTAAAATTCTCTTCAAGCCCCATATTAATGTTAGCCAAAGAAGATATATAAATCTTCCTTATAAAAATTATTTCAAAAACAAATATAAACAAGTATATCCCAATATTAAAAAGAGGTGTATATATGAAAATCTTTCGTGCATTTGATATTAGAGGAGATTATCCTTCACAGATTAATCAGAAAGTAGTTTACAAAATAGCACAGTCGTATGTAAAATTTCTAAAGCTAAAAACAATTACAGTTGGTTACGATGCAAGGGATTCATCTCTAGAATTATTCAAAGCAGTTGTTAAGGGTTTAAGATCACAAGGCACAAATGTAGTTTCAATAGGTTTAGTCACAACACCAGAATTCTATTACGCACTTAATACACATAAAGAATTTGATGGTGGGATCATGATTACCTCTTCACATTCACCTTTAAACACAAATGGATTAAAACTATGTTCAAAAAATGCAGAATCTATTCATATAGAAAATGGATTAAAAACAATTGAACATTATTTTAACAGTGAAGAATTTAAAACAAAAGAAAGTGGAAAATTCAAAAAACACAATGTTTTCAAAGAATATAAAAAATTCATTTTAAGCAAAGCAGATAAATCAAAATTAAGAATTGGTATGGATGCAGGGAACTTATGCGGTTCTCTTGATTACAAAATATTAAAGAAAATTTGTAAGTTAAAAGGGATAAATATTAACATTAAAAAACCAAAACCATACTTCATCCCGAATCCATTAATAGAAAAGAACTTAGACAGCTTAAAAGAATTAGTTAAAAGAAAGAAACTTGATTTTGGAGCCTTCTTTGACGGAGATTGTGATAGGGTAAGATTTGTGGATGAAAAAGGAAATTCAGTAGCAGCAGACATAATAGGGGCATTTTTAGCTGACCAATTAAAAAACAAAATAATTCTCAAAGATCAGCAATGTTCTAGAATAATTGAAGATATTTGTAAAAAGAATAGCAGTAGATGTATTAAAACGAGAGTAGGACATTCTTTTGTAGATTCAAAGATGAAACATCTTAAAGCAGATTTTGCAATGGAAAGGAGTGGTCATTTCTATTTCAAAGACTTTTTTTACAAAGATAATGCTTTACTAACAGTAATTAAAGTAATAAATATTCTAAAAGATTATCAAAAACCATTCTCAGAAATAATAAAACCATACAATAAATACTATCATTCAGGTGAAATCAATTTCATAACAAAAAATAAAGAGAAAATAATCCAAACAATAGAAAACAAATACAAAAACTATAATATCTCCCATTTTGATGGAACTAAGATAGAAATCAAAGACTACTGGATTCATTTAAGAGAATCAAAAACAGAAGATCTTCTGCGTTTAAACATAGAAGCTGAGACAAAAGAAAAATTAAATAAGATAAAAACTGAAATAATCAGTATAATAAATAAACTAAAATGACAACAATTCAAATAGAAAAAGTAGTACTAGAACCTACACAAGTTATAAAAAAACTTCAAGGACAACCCCTAGATCTAGTTGTCAAACTCAGATTAGATGATAAATTCAGGAAAAATAGTATAGTAGTAGAAGCAGTAAAAGAAAAAGAAGGTAAATATAAAATATACAAATTATCACTGCACAGAATTCTAAACTCAATTCATATTTTCAAAACAAGAATTACCTGCAACGAAACAGGAATATTTTTCATAAAAGTAAGATATAAGAAAAAAGACGAAGAATATTGGAATTGGCTTTCAGCAGAAAACATTCAGTTAGATGTCCAACCTGATTATCTAAATGATTTAATTGTCTACAACGCATTCATAAGATTCTTCAGCACAAAATCAATAAATGGGGGAGTAATCAAACCAGGTGAAGGTGGAACTTTTGATGACCTAAAGAAAAAACTTCCTGAATTAAAAAAATTAGGGATAAATTGTTTATACTTAAATCCAGTACATATAATAGGTGAACTATACAGAAACTATAATCCCCATGATTTAGTACCTTCTTATTTACAACCAGGTTCACCATATTCAATCAAAGACTACAAATCTATAGATCCAGAACTTTCATTTGATAAAGATCATGAAAAAGATACATTCTCAGATCCATCTTTAGAATTCAAAGAATTAATTGATGCTGCACATAAGAAAGGAATCAGAGTTATTATGGATATGGTATTTAATCATACAGCCCATGACTATATCCTTCAGCGTCTTCATCCAGAATGGTATTTATACAAATCAGACATCACAAGTTTAGATGAACCTTATATTTATCCAGAAGAAATCAAAGAAGGTAAACATTGGGGCGACGCAAGATACACATTTTCTCCTTTTGATCACGGCTATTGGTGGAAAGATGCAGCACAGTTGAACTGGGAATATAAAATTCCAGAAGGATCAAACAAACCACCAAAAAATCCTACATTAAAAGAAATGTGGACTTATTTCAAGTCAATCACAAAATATTGGGTAATAAATTTTGGGATAGATGGTTTCAGGTGCGACGTTGCTTATAGAATACCTCCAGAATTCTGGTATGAATGTATAAAAGAAACAAGAGAAGTTGCAAAGAAACACAAAACAAACCTAGACCATGATGTAATATTCATAGCTGAAAGTTACTGTGACGACTTATACGAATTACAGAAAGCGGGATTCACAGCTGTTTATTCTGATTACTCAAACAAATTAGGAAATATTCCTGATATAAAGGGATACCTAGATTATATTTACAACAACTTTCCTAAGAATAGCACATGGTTCTTATTTCCAGAATGCCATGACTTCCACAGAACACCACAGCGTCATGCCTCACATTCATCATCAAAAGACAACTCTGATTGCAATGCAAACAAATCAAGATGGACAATCACAGCCACACTTCCTGGAATTCCTATGATATTTAATGGATTTGAAAAGATAGAATGGCATCCAGTAAACTTATTCAGTTACAGCTCAATAGACTGGGAAAGAGACAAAGACCTAACAGAACATATAAGCAAAATAAATAAAATTAGATCTAAGTCAGACGCACTTAAACATGGAAAATATATCTATGTTGATACAAACCAAGGAATACAATCTACTGCACAGATATTTGCATTCGCGAGAATTTCCCCGTCTGAAAAGGTCTTAGTTATAACAAATATAGATGTAAATAGTAAAGCAGTAGCAACCACGATCTACTTACCAGAAGAATTAAGTATAAATTTTACAAAAAAATACAAACTTCAAGATCTCCTTCATGATAAAACTTACATAAGGGAAGGAAAAGAACTTATAGTCTTCCTAGATCCTGGTGATTCACATATTTTTAGAGTAATTCAGTAAAAAAACAGAAACGTTTAAATACCAATTAAATCCTAAAATACATTAACAGATATAATTTAGTTTGGCTGATAAAAAAGGGGGAAAAATTTAATGAATGGACTGTTGGAGTACAAATCCAAATTGCTTGAAAATACAAGTGAGGCTATAGTTGCTTTTGACCTTGAAGGTAACATAATCTTCTGGAACAGTGGTGCACAAGAGTCTTTTGGTTATAATTCTGATGAAGTTTTAGCAAAAAACACATTATTCCATAGTGAACAAGAAATTAAAGAACTGCAAATAATTCTAATTAAATCATTAGAGAAAGAAAATTTATGTTTCAAAACTCAAAGAGGAGACAAAACAGGGAAACAAGTTAACCTTATCTTTTCTACATCACCAATAATAGAGAACAATAATCTTCTAGGTTTCTTCGCAATCATTCATAATATTAATAGATTAAAAAAGGCGTCTAACTTATCATCCTTCCATCAGGTAAAAGAAAACAAAAGAACATTCAAAGTAATCAGGAGCACAATTCTTTTATGTTTGAAAAGGGGGAAGATGACAATAAACCAAATTTCAAATACAACTGGGATAAATTGGAAGACAGTAGAAAAACATTTGACATATTTGATCGGGAGAAAAATGGTTGATGAAGTATTCAGTTCAGAATATGTCAGAATATTTGACTTAACTATAAAGGGTAATGAGCAGATCGTGAAAATGCAACAAGAACCAGTAGTAATATCACAAGGTACACTAGAGGAGGTTTACTAGAAGCAAAAATGGAATATGGAAGTACTTATGTTTGGATGGGAGTTTCCACCACAGCATCAGGGTGGTTTAGGTACAGCATGCTATGGTCTAGCTAAAAGTCTCTCTGAGAAAGGTGTAAAAATAACATTTGTTCTACCAAGACCGAATGAAACACAACATTCTTTTGTAAATATCATTTCTCCTAATATTAAAATTAATGATGTTGATAGTTTGCTTGTTGCTTATTTAACTTCAGAAGAATACAAAGAAATATTAAAAAATAATTCTCAGCCAAATCTTTATGGTAGGACATTATTCACAGAAGTTGAGAGATTTGCACATTGTGCAGGCGAATATGCTAAAGTCCCACATGAAGTAATTCATGCTCATGACTGGATGACATTCAAAGCAGGGATAAAAGCAAAAAAGAAATCTAAAAAACCTTTGGTAGTTCATGTTCACGCAACAGAATTTGACAGGACAGGTGGACATAATATTAATCAGCATGTTTACAACATAGAGAAATATGGTATGGAACAGGCAGACAAAGTAATTGCAGTTTCAAATTATACAAAAGATATGATAATAAAACATTACGGTATTAATCCAAAAAAAATCACAGTAGTTCACAATGGAGTTATTGATGAAGAAGAACATATTGAACAGCAAATTCAAAAGCCATTTGATAATATTGTTTTATTTCTAGGTAGAATTACATTACAAAAAGGACCAGATTATTTTATTGAAGCTGCAAAAAAAGTTCTTGACTTCATCCCTAACACAAAATTCATCATTGCCGGATCTGGAGATATGGAAAGAACAATAATAGAAAGGGCAGCAGAATTAGGTATATCAGAAAATATTTTATTCACTGGTTTCTTAAGAGGGAAAGATATTGAAAGAGCTTACAAAATGGCAGATGTTTATGTTATGCCTTCTGTTTCAGAACCATTTGGAATAACAGCATTAGAAGCAATAAAAAATAACGTCCCAGTAATAATCTCAAAACAATCTGGAGTGTCAGAAGTCATAAACCATTGCCTTAAAGTAGACTTTTGGGATATTAATGAACTTACAAATAATATTGTATCTGTTCTAAAGTATAAAGAATTAAAAAAAACATTAGAAATTAATAGTATGAAGGAAGTAACTGATATCAACTGGGATAAAGCAGCAGAAAAAATACAAATAGTTTACAATGAACTAACCCAAAGGAGGGAAAAATGGTAAAGGTTTGTTTTTATTTCCAAGTTCATCAGCCATATAGAATCAAAAAGTATAGTGTATTCAATATAGGCAACGATCATAATTACTTCAATGATGAATCCGACACTAATCTAAACAATAAAAAGATAATTAGAAAAGTTTCAGATAAATGTTATTTACCAGCAAATAAGTTAATGTTAAAATTACTTAACGCACATCCAGAGTTTAAAATATCATATTCATTATCTGGTGTATTAATGGATCAGCTTGAAGAATTTTATCCAGAGGTTTTACAATCATTCCAGGAATTAAATGATACAAAAAGGGTAGAATTCTTATCAGAAACATATCATCATTCTTTATCTTTCATGTATTCGTTAAAGGAATTCAAAAGACAGATAGATTTACACAGACAAAAGATAAAAACATTATTCAATCAAGAACCAAAAGTATTCAGAAACACAGAATTAATTTACAATAATGTTTTAGCTAAATTCATAGAAAATCTAGGTTATGAAGGAATAATAGCTGAAGGATGGGATCATTATTTGAAAGAGCGTTCTCCAAACTTTATTTATTCTCCACCACACACTCAGAAAATAAAATTATTATTAAAAAACTATAAGTTGTCAGATGATATAGCATTCAGATTTTCTTCTCAGTCATGGTCTGAATGGCCTCTGACAGTAGAGAAATATGCTCAGTGGCTATCTTCTATTAATGGTAACGGAGAATGTGTCAACTTATTTATGGATTATGAAACAATAGGTGAACATCAGTGGAAAGAAACAGGAATATTTAATTTTCTAGAACAACTACCAAAAGAAATATTAAAAAACCCTGACAACTCTTT
>CAZTRI010000031.1:0-22618 GCA_964616675.1 Candidatus Woesearchaeota archaeon | reverse complement strand
ATAATAATCTTGGATCTTTAGTTTTCAATAAATTTCTGGCCCTAGTTAAAGTTTCTTCATAACTGCGCTGAGGGTAAGATCCAGAGGAATATTTTCTTTTTACTGAATCTATTCGTCCACCATAAAATCTTGTTAGTTTTTCTTCTAATTCACCAGCTATTCTTTCAAGTGCTAAATTATCAGCTTCCTCATCTTGTCCCATAAAAGTAGTAAACAAGAAAAAGCTTAAAAACCCTATTATTTAACAAGATAAGCCTTAATAGCTTCTTCTAAACCCTCTTTTTCTACTTTTAAAACAAATTCCGTGGATGGTGTCTCCTTTCTGCACCTAAGCAAACCTAAGGATTCTTTAGCTTCAGCTCTATCAAATCCTAAATAAGTAAGACCTTCTTCAGCTCTATCAAATTCTATTCCTAAAAGTCTTCTTACATCTGTACATAATCTTCCATCATTCCCATACATCATCCCATCAAGTCCATACTTATGAGCCTCATTTCTATTAAGCCTAGTCTTTCCAATAGGTAATAGTTCTTCATCTGTCATTTGCGACCATTGCACTCTTCCCAAGTAGAACATCATAGCAGCAACATCCTCTTCAACACTCGGTTGTGTAGAAACCAATCTAAATTCAACAACAGGTCTTAATTTTTGATCATCACCTTTTATAATCTTTAGTCTGGTATCTTTCCAGCAAAGTCCGATTCCAACATTAAGAACCTTCAAAGGCTCTGCATCTTTTAAATCAAATATAAATGGATCCCTAGAAATTCTTTCAAAGTAATCATCAATACCAGAGAAATAAGAATTAGGTAAACCAACTCTTAATTCACTTTCATCACCTTTTTCTCTTAGGTCATGACTAGCTTCCCATGCTTCCATTCTAACATCATTAAATCCAGTATCTTTAGAGTCAACAATTCTTGCATTTCCACAGATAGCAGCAACATAAGGTCCAACCATTAAAGATCTATTAACTTTATCTATTCCATCCTCTAAACTCTTAGCTTGGACATTTATTTGTACAGCATTTGACATGCCAACAGTTTTAGCATAACCAAAATCAATTCCATTTATTACTGCATCTTTTTTCCTTCTTTCATCATGAAATTTAGGAACAGTCTTATACCTTTCAGCATTAGCAACTACAATATCTTTAGGATTTAAGTTAGGTAGTACTCCAATTCTAAGAACATTTAATCCATCTCTTCTGCATGATTCAACAAGTTCTCTCTCATTTCCTTTCAATATCTTAACTAATTTTTCTATACTACTTCCATTAACAGGTCTATTCATAGCAAGTTCAATCTGAAAACTTCCAAGTTCAAGTTTTCTAACTTCAGGTTTTTCAGCAATTATTTTTTCAACTATTTCAGGTTTTGCTGGTTTCAGATTATCATCTACCAAAGAATGTTCCATTTCAAATCCAACCATTGGTCCATTATCTTCATTAACAATATTATTTTTTGCAAAATCAACTCCTTCAAAAAATCTTTTTTTAATTTCTGTTTCCATTTTCATTCACTCCTTTCTCCAACACTGAAAATATGTTCTCCTTCATGTACAAACATTTTGGAAAGAATATCACACACAAATCCTTTCTTCAAAGATCTAATCTCTTTGATCTCAAAGTCATTTACATCAAGAACTTCTCCTACAACGTCACCTTCATTAATTTCATCATCAATATTTTTCAAAGGGAGAAATATTCCTGTATGATGTGCATTAAATTGGTTTCTTTTAAAAAAGCTTAGCTCTATTTCTTTCACAATTCCTTCAATCATTTTTTGTTTTGTAAGAACATTTTTCAGACCATCAACTACATTTTCAATATCTTCATCACTTATTTTATCGATGTTATCCATTTCTAATCCAAAATGTGGAATCATCTGTCTTGCCAGAAGAGCACCTAAAGTTTGTTGGTATTTATTTTCATTAGAACTTTCGACTTTCCAAATTTTATTCTGATTAAAAGCACGTAGAGCATCAATAGTTTTTGCATCTATACCATTTCCACATGTAACAAATATTGGGAGTGGTTTAGTTCTATTTGACATAGTATGCAAGTCAATAACTAAATCACTGTCACCAACAATTTGCATTAGTTTATGAGCTATTCTATTTGTAATAGAACCATTATTATCACCAGGAAATACCCTGTTAATATCAACTAAATCAATTGGACTAACTCTAGTTTTTGAAAATCTTGCTAAGGGATTAGCACATAAAATTAACTGCAGTGTCCCAGCTTTTAGTTCTATTTGGTCTATAAGTTTTTTAATTATTAAAAGACCAGTAAATTCATCTCCATGCATTCCAGTCATTATAGTAACTTTAGGATTTCCATTTCCAATTTTTATTATAGGAATCTCTATATCAAAGTGTCCTACTTTCCCAGCCTTTATACCATTAATTTTTATTCCTTTCATATTATTTCCTCCATAATATTTTTAGAAGTCCCCGTGGCCAGATTTGAACCAGCAACCTCCCGGGATCAGCTGACTGAATCTCATCCATAGCATATAGCATTCTGTCTTTCAGTGATTAAAATCTACAGCCGGACGCTCTGCCATTGAGCTACACGGGGTTCCAAGAATATTTTCCTATGCACCGGGGCACATAAAGCCAACTAGATAATGGCTTAGCCCTATTGATAATAATAAGAGAACTGACTAACAAAACGATTTAAGTTTGTTTCATTAGTATTTGTTTTCATACTATTTGGTAAACAACATTTCTTTATAAATTTATGCCTCATTTAAGAGACACTATCATTTTGTTTCAGCACAAATCTCATTAAGATTCATATTTTAATTTTGCAAAGTCTTTTTTTCCAACCCTTAATACTTGTCCGTCTTTTGGTGTCACATATTTATTGACATCTGTTATTCTATCATCATCTATTCTTACTCCACCTTGTTCTATTTTTCTTCTTGCATCACTAGCAGAACTGCAATATCCAGCACTTTTAACAATATCAACAATGCTTACCCCTTCCCTATAGATAAAATCACTTTTAATAACAACTTCAGGAATCGTTTCTGGAATTTCCCTATATTTATGTACTTTTTCAAATTCTTTTTCAGCTTCAAGTGCTTCATCTAAACTATGATATTGAGATGTAATCTCTTTAGCCAGCCGCATCTTCATATCTTTTGGATTTAGTTCATCCCTTAATCTAGCCCCTTCTAATATTATCAATTCTTCAAGAGGTATATCAGTAAGAAGTTCAAACCAATTATACATTACATTGTCAGGTAAAGACATAACTTTTCCATACATATCATTCGCACTATCATTTATACCAATATGGTTGCCAAGACTTTTACTCATTTTTTCTTTGCCGTCAATTCCAGTAAGTAGTGGCATAGTCACGTACACTTCTGGTTCCTGGCCGTAGCTTCTCTGTATGTCTCTTGTAAATGAAAAGTTAAACGTCTGATCTTCTCCACCAACTTCAACGTCAGCTTCAAGTGCAACTGAGTCGTAGGCTTGCAGGAAAGGATATAAAAATTCTGTGACAGTAACAGTATCTCCTTTTTCTAATCTAGCTGCAATTGATTTTCTCTTAGTCATATCATTTACAGTTCCTCTATAAAGAAGAGGAATAATTTCAGCAAGTGTAAATGGTCTTAGCCAAGAACTATTGTATACAACCTCTGTTTTATCAGGATCTAATATCTTGAATATTTGTTGTTTGTATGTTTCTGCATTTCTCAGAACATCTTCTTCAGTCATTACTTTTCTTCCGCTTTCTCTTCCGCTTGGATCACCTATCCTAGCAGTAAAATCCCCAATAAGAAACTTAACATGTTGCCCTATATCTTGAAAATGTCTTAATTTTCTTAAGGTTACAGTATGGCCTAAATGTATATCTGGTGCTGTTGGATCTACACCTTCTTTGATTATCAATGGTTTATTTCTTTTTTCAGCTTGTACTAATTTGTAAACTAATTCATCTTCGCTTACTAATTCATTTATTCCTCTTTTAATTAATTTTAAATTGTTTCTTATTACGTCCATATCCATTTTATCTAGCCTCCGCAAATCTTTCAGGTATCTTACTTCTATATTCTGCAACAACATCTTTTGTTACTGCTTCTGCAACACCATTTACAAATTTCAGATATGCATCTATAGTTTCAGTTTCCGTATAAGGATGAACAACTACTGCTCTTATCATATATTTTCCACCAATCTCAGTTTCTCCAACATAGAATCTACCATCTTTGTAAGCTTCACCAGGAATTCTACTATTTATTTCATTAATGATATTTTCTCTTTGTGATTCTAGTTCTCCAAGTCTTAAGTCCTTTGGATTATATTTATACAAAAGAGAATTTAATTCAGGTTCATGTAAAGCTTCAAACTCATCGCTCCAATTAATAACTTCATATAAATATTTTGTCATATTATTAACATGTTGATGGACTATAGAATATCCTTCTCTTCCAAGAGCAAGCATTCCTAAGTAGAGTTGCATTATTCCATCTGTACCTCTTGATCCTTCTATTGTCTGGCTTCCGGCATTGTAGTGTTCACCCTCTTTGAGAACATAAGCTGCTTCTTGTTTAATATATTTCATTGGGTCACTTGGATCTTTGAAAACTATTCCTCCACATGGATAATTAACATAAAACATTTTATGTCCATCTATAGTAACAGAGTCCGCCATATCTATCCCTATAAATTTACTTCGCATTTCAGGAGAAATTAAGAATGCACCTCCGAGCGCAGCATCAACATGGTAATACAAGTTATATTTTTTTGCAATCTCTCCTATAGCTTTCAAAGGATCAATAGCACCTTGCTCAGTTGTTCCAGCTGTTGCCATTACTGCAATTGGTTTTCTTTCTTTTTTTATTGATTCAATTATTTTATCTTCCAAATCAGAAATATCAATTCTTCCATTATTATCTACATCAACCTCAACTACATTCTCACTACCAATGCCACATGTATTTGCAACTTTTCCTTTCAAGGAATAGTGCGCTCTTTTTGAAACAAATACTGTAGGAGTCCCATCACCATCAGAATATTTTTTATTTCTTGCAACAACCATTGCAGTAAGGTTAGCAAGTGTTCCACCACTTACAATATTTCCCCCAATACAATCAAGTTCATCATTTTGAGGTTCATATCCAATAATAGAGCGTAGCCACTCGACTACTCTTCTTTCAATATAAGTTATAGTTGGAGAGACTTTTTGTGCAATTGCATTATGATTTAAGAATTTTGAAACTAATCCTGCTTCAAATGAAGGAATAAAATCATGTGGATGTATCTCTCCAAGGAATAGCTGGTTAAATCTTATACTTGGATTAGTGTGTTTATCTATATCAGGAAGGCATTCACTTAGATCTCTATGTTTTTCTGGTAATTTTTCTGGAATTAGCTTTACTGCTTCTTCATGTGTAATAGAACCATCTACTGCATCTTTAACATCATATAAATTATCAAATCTTAGAGAACCATCTTCTAATTTTCTAATTATTTCTGACTCAATATAATCCTTTAGCTTATAATCATTATATAATATCCCTTCTAAATCATTACTCTCATCAGTATCAGGCAAATACCAGTCAAGTAAACTAAAAATTACATCTTTAGTAATTCTTTTGAAATATCTTCTATTTGTACCATCTGGAGATAAGAAATGTTTTAATCTAACTTTATTTAATAAAACTCTATCATCAACATCATATTTAGGAGGATCTGGATGTTCTAATTCATCACCAGTAAGTTCCTTTGGGTGATATTTTTTCTTGTTCATAAATATATGGTAAGAAAAGATAATTATAAAGTCTGGACTGAATATATGAAACAGAAAGAAAGAATATGTAACATTAGGATAGGATAAGGAAATGATGTCACACTATTTCTCCTTTATTCCTCAGATATTAAACTCCCAAATAAAAAGATAGTTCTTACTATTTTGTTTTTATGAAAAAAATTGTTTTTTATACTACAGCAAACTTAGATCCAAAGAATGGTACTGGTGT
Source organism: Candidatus Woesearchaeota archaeon (assembly GCA_964616675.1). Classification (GTDB taxonomy): domain Archaea; phylum Nanobdellota; class Nanobdellia; order SCGC-AAA011-G17; family GW2011-AR18; genus CAZTRI01. Next base: position 16,619 of record CAZTRI010000031.1, on the reverse strand, counting down.
CGCAGTTGCCTTTGGTCATATGATAGAAGGGATAAAGAAAAAAGGTTTAGATTTCAATTTATTGACTGTAAATTCACACTATAAGACTTTTGGAGGTTATTTATTAAAAAGAATTATCAACAATTATTTAAATAAACTTAGAATCAAGGCTGATATACTTTTAGGTATAGATTTTGATGGATTTTTAGCTAATAAAAATACCAAATATATTCTCAATCTTAGATCAAATTTTTCAGAAATAAAAAAACAAGAAAAAGGTTACATGAAATTAACATGTTTAATAGAAGAATATTTTCAGAAAAAAGCTGTTAAAAGAGCAGACAAAATAATCGTAGCAAGCCATTACACAAAAAATTCTGTTGCTAACAATTATAAAGTAGATCCCAATAAAATTGTAGTAATCCCTAATGGTATTGATAATAAAGTTTTTTTTAAAAGAAAAAATGATAATGAAAATATTATTTTATCAGTAGCTGCATTATACCCTAGAAAAGGAGTTCAATACTTGATAGAAGCATTAAAAATTATTAAAGTAAATGGCATTCCATTTAAACATATTCATATAGGAAAAGGGGTACAAGAAGAGTCTTTAAAAAAATTAGTTAGAGAATTAGGCCTAGAAAAAGAAGTAAATTTTATTGGGAATATTTCGGATAGAAACACAGTATCCGAATATTATAACAAAACTAAAGTTTTTTGTCATCCTTGTTTGCAGGAAGATTTTGGCAATGTTTTTCTTGAAGCAATGGCTTGTGGTAAACCTATAGTTGCTTTTAATAACTCAGCAGCCTCTGAATTAATTACAAATGGAAAAAATGGTTTCCTTATAAAAGATAAAGATATTTCTGAATTAGCTAGTAAACTAGAAATGCTTCTTATAAATAATCAGCTTTGTAAAAAAATAGAAGAACAAAATCTAAAAAAGGTTAAAAAATATTCTTGGGAAGTCACTTCACAGAAGTTTATAAAAGAAATAACTATGCTTTAGGTTCACTTAACTTCTTCCAGGTGTTATCAAACATAGTTTCTAATGACTGCGCAAAGTAAGGTGTATTCACCCAGATTCCTATATCATAAGTTGGATGTACTTCTTCATCATGCATGAGCATGAACATAAGATCTTTTCCGTCTATAATACAGAATCTTCCGCTCAAATCTTTTCCAACATCCTTTACTTCTGCAATACCTTTCAGTTCTTTCAACACATCTTTATTAGTCTCATCAAAAGGAGCTGCGATTTTAATATTAACACCTTTTTTAGCTAATTTCTGTAAAAGTGGTTTCAAGGCTTCAACTTTTCTCAAAACTCCTTTAGAAGTTGTAACTAATGTCACTGATTTCTCAGCATTCTTTACCATAGTCTCTAAATGAGCATAAAGATTATGTTTTCCTCTTATAGCACCTGACAAATCAGTAGCATCAATATATTCTATACCTTGTTTGTGTAGTCTCTCAAGTTCAGTAAGAACATCACTTTCACCTAATTCTTTAAGTTTTAAAATATTATCCTCAGCACCCTTCTGTATATTTTTCTTTACTCTTTCAATAACCTCTTTAGGTTCAACAGCTATATATTTAATAGGTTTTCCTAATTTCATAATCACAAAACCTTTTTTCTCTAGTGATTCCAGAACGTCATAAGCCCTTGATCTTGGAACAAGTCCTATTTCAGCTAATTCCCCAGCAGTAGAAACACCTCTAGAAAGCATTGCAGCCCATATTCTTACTTCATATAAGTTCAAATTAAAATATCTTCTTAATTTACTTAAAAATTCTTCTTTGACAATCATAATAAACCCTCCATGCACCCTTTTTCCAAAAATTATTTGTTGTAAAGTGAAGTAGTAATTTACTTCTATTTAAATTTTGTTATTATTCAGATGTAGTTTTTTTAAGAAAGTTCATTACCTCTTTGGGACATATTGCTGTCATCTTCATATATTCCTAAAAATCTATATTTGTTTTTCCCTTTTATAATAATTAAGTAAGCAATGGTATCTCCTACATGACCCTTTCCTAATCTTCTTAATTCACCTATACTTACAACAACATTTCTTTCTAATTCATTAACATGAATAGTTGCTCTTCCATCAATAATATTAATAACAGTTGCTTGATAATGTTGTATCCAATTACAATCAAGTATTCTTGCCATGATGTTTTTGTCCTCTCTGTGATTTATAGATTCTTTCTACATCATTGATATTATTTATCTCTTTTATTCCCTTATCTTCTCTTAATCTAATAAATCTTGGAAATCGCAAAGCATACCCAGAATCATATGAAATACTTTTTTGTATCTCTTCATAAGCAACCTCAATTACAACTTTAGGTTTAACAGTAACAACTTTACCTTTCTGTTCTATAATTAATGGTTTTAATATTTTAGTTAATTCATTGTAAGTAGTTTCATCTCCTTTCTCTTTTAGACCAGTAGAAACTTTTCCTATTTCAGCAATTTTTCCATTATTATCGCATGCAATAGTAAAAGAAGTTAAGCTTCCAGCTCTTTTTCCAGTACCCCATTCTGCTTTAACAATGACTAAATCTAAACTCTCAAGCACAGGTTTAAGTTTTACCCATCCTCCAACTTTTCTTCCAGGAGTATATGTTTTCTCTAAACTCTTAACCATTATTCCTTCGTTTCCAGCTTTCAATGATTCTTTATAGAAATCTTCAATATCCTTGACTGTTTTAGCAATTTTTCCATTAGTAAATTCCATAATTCCTTTTTTCTTTATAGTTTTTTCAAGTATTTCTCTTCTTTCAGCTTGTGTTTTTTTCAATAAGCTTTCTCCATTTTTATAAAGAATATCAAATACGCTAATTACAACAGGAATTTTCTTTACCATTTCACTTATTCCATGTTTTCTTCTTATTCTCTGTGATATATGTTGGAAAGGCAGATATTTTTTTGTCTTTAGATCAATACCTAAAATTTCAGTATCAAAAATAAAGTTTTTAGCATCAATCTTTTTTACTTCTTCAACAATATCAGGAAATTGTTTTGTTACCTCTTCTAATTTTCTAGTAAATAATTTAATATTTTTCCCATCATTATGTATTAGAACTCTGAATCCATCCAGTTTATAATCCACAAGGCATGGAAGTCCAACAGCATCAGCTGCATCTTTAGCATTTTCCTGTTTGATAGCAAGCATAGCATTGAAAGGTTTTCCAATAGTCACCCCTAGTTTATCAAGTCCTTTGAAACCTTTTTCTTTAATTGTTGTAATAATCAAAGCAAAATCATTTGTCATGTCAATTGCATTCTGTACTTTACTGACAAGTTCATTGTATTCATTTTTATCTATTTCATTTGCATTTTTACTAAAACCCCAGACTATAGAATCTCTTATCACTCCTTCACCAATTCCAATTCTAAGATCTTCAAGAATCAGTCTTGTAATATATTTTGCTTCTACAGGTTCAGCAGAAGTAATTAATTCTTTAATAAGTCCTAATTTTCTTTCTACACTACCTTGTCCTTCTAAAAAAGCCAATGCTCTTACATTCTCAAAAACCTTTTTAACAGTAAGTTTTCTTGATCCTAGTGTAGTCTGTTTCTTATTTTTTACAAGTTCAGCAGCAACTTCACCCAAATCCCCTATTTTGCTCCATAATTTTGCAACTTTATCAGATGTAGTTCCAGTAGAAGAAGCAAGAGCTTTAATTACGATTTTATCGCTTACTCCAATTTTACTTTCTTCATAAGAATAGAAAACGCTTCCAAGCAATAAAGGTATTATATATTCAAGATCAGTAGGAGAAGTTGTTTTTATAAGTCCGGAAATTATTCTTGTTTTATCAAGTCTCTTAGGGGTCTTTTCTAGCTGTTCATAAAATTCAGTAAGTTTTAAATAATCCATAACAGTAAATAACTTTACATTTGTGAATAAAAAGGTTTTGGTAGAAATGGAAACAGAAAAGTGCATTAAGTTAAGAAGATCGGCAAGAAGCTACTTAAAGAAAGAAGTAGATATAGATCTGGTTGCAGAGGTTATTGATGCAGCACGTTATGCTCCTTCTTCAGGAAACATTCAGAACTGGAAGTTTGTATTAGTTAAGGATGAGAAAACTAGAAACTCAATTGCATCTATATGTAAGGATCAGGCATTTGTTGCCAAAGCTCCAGTAATTATTGTAGTTTATGCTGAGATAAAGAGAATAAAAATTCTTTATGGTATAAGGGGAGAAGCACTTTATTCTATACAGAACTGTGCAGCAGCAATTCAAAACATGATTATACGTGCTCATGATTTAGGTCTAGCCACTTGTTGGGTAGGAGACTTTGATGAGAAGAAATTGAATGATGTTTTGGGTGCTTCAGGAGATATAAGGCCGCAGGCTATAATCACATTAGGTTATGCTTCAGAACACAGGCCTACAAAAAAACAGCCGTTGAAGAATTTCATATTCTTTGACAAATGGGGTGAAAGAGATAGAAGAACAGAGTACTGGCCTTTGGAAAGAGGTATCTCAAAAGGACTAAAAAAAGCTAAAGATTTTCTATTAAAGTTTAAATAGGTTACTAACTAGTAGTAACAAATAGGAAGCTTTATAAAGTTAATTTAGTTCTCAAAACAAGGTAAAATGACTGATATTAATACAAGAATGGCTGTAGCAGCTATAGCTGGTTTTGCAGGTGGTTTAACAGGGTTAATAGTAGGTTATTCACTAAAATCTTATAATCCTGAAGTAGTTGTAAGAGAAGTCCGAGTTCCAGTTAAAGTAGAAGTAGTTAAAAAACCACAACATAAATTTACTCATGTTAGGACAAGGCCTACTGGAGAAGAAGTTTATAGATATGAAGTTTGGCATGATTCTCAAACATTAGAGGATGTAGCAAACGCATTCAATGAATCTGATCTTTCTTCTGGTGATAAATATGATAATATTTCAGGAGCAAGTGTTTTAACAGCAGATGGAAAGCCTATGAAAGAAGTTTCTATGAAAGGTTTTGGATATGTTGTTGCTAAAAAGAAAAGTAAACAAGTAAAAATACCTCGCCCAGTAGAACCAAGAGTAAGAGAAGCTCCAATAATTATAAATCCTAGTGATTTAAAAGAAGTGGAAAGACAACCAACAAAGGGAACATTTGCTCTATTAATTAATGGTGATCCTAATGAAGAAAGACATATTAGAAATCTAAAAAGAGCATATGACACATTGAAATCTAAAGGAATTGATCCTTGTAATATTTACATTATCACAGATAAAGCTGGGTTTAATGGAGAATGTAATGCAAATAGAATTTTCCCGGCAATGTTAAGTAAATTTAGACATGTATCAGCAGATTTAGAAGAAGCTGTGAAAAAAGATGATAGATTAGTTATTTATGTTACAGGTCATGCTGGGGAAGGATTTGTACCGTTGAATCCTGATGAACATTTAGACTATAAAGAATTAACGAGATTAGCAGCCAAAATAAATCCTAGTTTAACTATTGCTATTTCAGATGGATGTTTTGGAGGTAGTCTAGTAAACGCATTCAAATCATTTAATGGTAAAGGTATATTTTACTCTCCAACAAAAGCAGATGAAGGAGTAGTATGTAATTGGGTATCACCGCATTTTTGGAATGGGATGAGCAATGGTAAAGCTGATTTGAATAAAGATGGAATAACCACATTACGTGAAGCTGCTCTTCTTGCTGATGGAATTTATGTTGCTGCTATGTGGGAAGATAGGGAACTTACTAATGAAGAATTAAAATTCTTTGATACTAGAAGAAGAGGAAGAATGGATCCTCAAAAATTAGATTTTGATCAAGGTGTTTTCTATACAACAGGTGGAATAGAAGATGCAACTATAGATGGAAAGATTATAGATAGACAAAGACAAGTTCCTGTTTCTAACAGAAGTTTAGTTGATTTAAACCCAAATAATTACAAAGGAGAAGTGATAGACTCACCAGTTCCAGTGATAGTTGATGTTTATGCTACATGGTGTTATCCTTGTAAAAGATTAGCAGAAGAAATTGAAGAAACAAGACCAGAATATGCAGGCAGAGTTAAATTTACAAGAATAGATTATGAATCTGATGGAGCAAGAGGGGTTGTAGCAAAGTATGGTAATCCAAGTTTCAGAGGCTATCCAACATTATTATTTTTCAATGGTGGAAGATTAATAGATACAAATTCTGGGTATAAACGAGCTGATGAATTAGAAGAATTAATAGAGAGAAATTTTAAAGTTAGTAAATAAAACTACACTAAACTCTTCCAGTTTTCTTTATAATACTTGAATTTTTGATCAAACTCTTCTTTTGAACTTATTATAACATTTAAAGACTCAAGCTTTTCTTTTAGATATTTGTACTGTTCTTCCTTATCAGCTTCAGAACACATTTTTTCTAACTCAATGATATATCCATATCCTTTTGTGTAATCAAGACAAACTATTATGTCTTCCCACTTAAATTCAAACCTCTTCCTAAACCATTTTATTTCTACATTATAACCCAAAGCAAGAAATAGTTTTTCTAATTTCTCAAATTCACTATTCTCAAACCTTATTTCTATCTCTTCTCTATAATCATCGTGGAGTTTCCCTTTTTTCATCCAGATTTTAGAATAAAAATTATTTTTTTGTATTCTTAGATCTTGAGGGCAATCAAAATAGAAAGTTTCCTGGTAGTCTTCTTTAATTAGTTCTGAATTTTCTTTTAGAAAAGAAAGTAATTCTCCATATTTCTCCTCAGAAATAAAACTTCTTGCTTCAACTTCTATATCCATATAACAAAAAAGATTGTGATTTATTTAAAGTTTTATATGAAACAAAACCTATAATAATAAAATTTAGACTGCGTCGCTAATAATAAAAAAAATAAGCTAATGCCGAAAGGCATTAGCCAAACAGAGGGGCTGAATCAAGGGCATTCAAAAGGGGGTTCTTTTTTAAAGAACGTATAATGCCCTGGAATATGATTTTACCTTACCACATCGATTCCAAGTTCATTTCCAAGAACTTTTGCTCTTTGATGTGTATTCTGTGTTCTTCCATCAGCTCTACCCATAACATATGGACTGTTTACACCTGTAATAATTGTCATTACAATTATTCTTCCTTTCAAGTTATCATCTACTCTAGCACCCCAGATTACGTTTGCATCTGGATCAAGCGCTTCAGTAACCATCTCACCAACGATGTTAATCTCATCTAAGGTCATATCAGGTCCACCTGTTACGTGTATCAAAGCCCCAGTTGCTCCATGGTAAGATACATCTAGTAATGGATTAGTCAAAGCTCTCTTTGTAGCTTCTTCAACTCTTCTTTCGCTGTCGCCCTGGCCTATACCAACAACAGATACTCCACCATTAGTCATAATTGCTTTTACATCAGCGTAATCTAAGTTAACTAATGAAGGAACTGCAATTATTTCTACAATACCTTTAATCATAGTTGCAATCAATTCGTTAGCAACTGCAAAAGCTTGTCTTACAGGTAAGTTACCAGCAATCTGTCCTAGTCTATTGTTATCAATTACAACAACAGTATCACAAACAGATCTTAATTGTTGTAGACCAAACTCAGCCTTGTCCACTCTTGCTCTTTCTATTTCAAAAGGAGTAGTTACACAACCGATTACAATAGATCCTGCATCTCTAGCAACCTGTGCAACAACAGGAGCTGCACCAGTACCAGTTCCCCCCCCAAGACCTGCGCATACAAAGACCATATCAGTTCCTTTCAAAAACTCTTTAATATCTGATATTTGTTCTTTAGCAGCTTCAGTTCCAATTTGAGGGTAACCACCAGCACCAAGACCCCTTGTTAAGTCTCTACCAATTAATAATTTTTTATCAGCACTTACCATATCTAAGTGTTGTTTATCAGTATTACATGCAATGATTTCTGCACCCTGGATTCCTTTCTTGTAAAGCCAGTCTACAGCATTCGATCCACCACCACCGCAACCAAATACTTTTATGTTTGCGTGTCCTACTTGTGCGTCTTTATTAAAAGAGAAGTTCTCTTCATGTTTTTGCACTGCGTTTTGTATAATAAATTCCATTTTTTTTACCCCCATTTTTATTTATATACTGTAATATATACTTCACAATTTAGTAAAGTATTTATATTAAGTATCACATTAACCTACTTTAGAACATTTTAATTCGCCAAAATTGAAACTGTTCACACCAAGAGTCTTGTAACTAGGACTCAACTAAATATCGCCTACGGTTGGATCATGTTGCGCCAACAACAATGCCCAAAACCAACCCATTTTGATTTTATAATATTTAATTTTATTAAGACAGATTTATAAACATTGTTTTTTAGTAATATATATATTGCAGTAAATAAGGCTATCTTAGGCATAATCCTTCTACTATTATAATCTATCGCATTAGAATAACTCTAAAATTGAACACACAAAATTCTTTCACTAGTTGTGACACCTTTACCTCTATTCTAGTTATAACAAAGGTTTTTACTTAGAAGTTATACCTATTTACATATACAATTCTATAAATTAAAATAAAAAATTCTGAAAACCTTTTTAAATAAGTAACAATCTAAACATAGATATGAAAACTGGTGATTATATTCAAGTTGTTCTTAAGTCTGGAGTTGTACATACAGGTTTAGTAATTCCAGGTAAAGATAATAAATATATTTCCCTTAAACTTGAATCAGGTTACAATGTGGGTATTCTAAAATCTGATATTAAATCCACCAAGCAATTAACAAAACCAAAACAACAAAAACAAGAACAAAAGATTCAAACACAAAAACAAGGTTTAAAGAAAATCACAATCTTGCATACAGGTGGAACAATAGTAAGTAAAGTAAATTATGCTACAGGTGGAGTTATTTCTAAATTCACTCCTCAAGATATTCTAAACATGTTTCCAGAATTAAGAGAAATAGCGAATGTAGATTCAAGATTAGTTGCAAATATGTGGTCTGATGATGCAAGATTTTATCATTATAATAAATTAGCTAAAGAAGTAGAAAAGGAAGTAAAGAAAGGAGTTGCAGGTATAATAATAGGATCAGGAACAGACACAATGCATTATACTTCAGCAGCTTTATCATTTATTCTAGAAAATATTAACATTCCGGTTTTAATCGTAGGAGCACAGAGATCATCAGATAGAGGTTCATCAGATGCAGGGATTAATCTTATAGCTGCAGCTAATTTCATAACAAAAACAAACTTTGCAGGTGTAGCGATTTGTATGCATTCAGATGCTAATGACAATGAATGTTGGATATTAAATGGTTGTAAAGTAAGAAAGATGCACACATCAAGAAGAGATGCATTCAGACCAATAAATATAAATCCAATTGCATCAGTAGATCAAAAAGGCAATATTCATTACTTATCAGATTATCAAAAACAGCATAGTAGTAAGCTAAAACTAAAATTATTTAATGAAAAAATTAAAGTTGGAATCTTAAAGATTCATACAAATATGTATCCAGAGCAGTTCAGAGCGTATAAAGGTTTCAAAGGTTTAGTTCTAGAAGCCACTGGTCTTGGGCACACACCAGGTGATTTTATAGATGCATCTACAAAAATCCATAAACAGATAGTAAATGAATTAAAAAACTTAGCAAAAAAATCTGTAGTCGCAATGTCATCACAATGTATTTACGGAAGAATCAACATGAATGTTTACTCTAAAGGGATTATGCTGCAGGAATTAGGAATTATAGGAAATCTATGTGATATGACACCAGAAACTTCTTTTATTAAATTATCATGGTTATTATCTAATTACAAAAAGAGAGAAGATATCAAAAAATTATTTGAAACAAATTTGAGAGGAGAAATATCTTCCAAATCCAATTACGAGGACAAGTTCATATGATGTTCATAATTGATTTGCTAAACAAAATAAGATGGGACAAAAGGGAAGACCCTTCTGAATATATAATCATTTATTATGACAGAGTTGAAGATACAAATAAAGAAGTGAAATTTGATAAAATAAAAGAAATAGAAAATTTATTTATCATTGTTGAATTAGCTGACAAAGAAATCTCATTACCAGTTCATAGAATAAGGGAAGTAAAGAAAGGAGACCAGATTGTTTGGAAAAGAGAACCGGGCAAAGAAAGCAATTCTGAAGAATCAGTTTATTTCTCAAAAAATTAACGCCTATTAGCTCTGTAGAAATCTCCAAGTAAATAAGCAAAAGCAAATACAAATAGTGCATTTGCAAGTAACATTAAAGGTATTATTAGTACTAAGAAAAGTACAACAAGGCCCAGAAGATTAGGAATTAATTTTAGTAATGCGCTTGGATTTTGAAGTCCAGTTACTAAAGGAAACATTCCCACTGCTAAAAATATTAAGCACACAAGAAATACAGGGGCAAAGTATAAGAATCCAACAACTAAAGATTTAAGAATGAATAAAATATATTTCCCAAAATGATTGAAGCTTGTTTTGAATGCTTTAAACACATTCATAGCATCAGTAAACTTCCCCGAATAAGCATATTGAGCTGGTAATAAAGGAAAAGCAAATATAACCACAATTAAGGTTAGTATTGGGTTAACAATCCATCCAATTCCAGTTAGAAGTAAAAGAAATTCAATAGCAAATAATACTCCTAGTACAATTAAAGCTGCTATAGTCATTAAGAAACCAAACTTCAGATTTTCACCAAATTTAACAAACCTTGGTAGTCCTTTGTGGTTAGCTTTATAATTATGCATGATAGAATCAAGAACTCTAAGATAATATCCATAAAATACAAATTGTCCAATAATAGGAATTAAAACCCATAAATAGTTGAAAATACCATCAAATCTTTTGAATGGATAACCTAGTGCATTAGTTATAGTCGCCATTAATTCACCTCTTACTCTAATTTCTAGAATTAATTATATTTAAATCTTCCTAATCAAAAACAATATAAACAGATTTCGTATTAGCAAGGTTATGGATTATGAAAAAATAGGCCTTAAGTGTGGTTTGGAAATACATCAACAGTTAGAAGGAAAAAAATTATTCTGCAACTGTCAAACTATTATAGTTCCATCAACAGAAAAACCAGATTTTAAATTTATAAGAAAATTAAGAGCATCAGCATCAGAACTAGGTGAAGTAGATAAAGCTGCTCTATATGAACTGCAGAAAGGAAAATATTTCGTATATGAAGGTTATCATAAATCTAATTGTTTAACATGTATTGATGAAGAACCACCTCTCGAAGTAAACAAAGAAGCATTAGATATATCTCTTCAGATAACATTATTACTGAATGCAAAACCAGTTTCTAAAGTTCAGTTTATGAGAAAGATAGTCATTGATGGTTCTAACATCACATCATTTCAAAGAACAGCATTAATAGCAACAGATGGGTACATAGAAACTTCATTAGGTAAAGTCACAGTTCCAACAATATGTTTAGAAGAAGAAGCAGCACAGAAACAAGAAGATACAAAAGAATACAGAAGATACAACATTTCAAGATTAGGAATTCCATTAATAGAGGTAGCAACAGGACCAGACATTAAAACACCTGAGCATGCAAAAGAATCAGCAGCAAAAATAGGAATGATATTAAGATCAGTTAAAGGTGTTAAGCGAGGTTTAGGTACAATAAGGCAGGATGTTAATGTTTCAATAAAAGGCCATCCTAGAGTTGAGATAAAAGGATTCCAGGATTTAAGAGCAATTCCAAAAGTAATAGAATATGAATTTCAAAGACAATTAAAGGAAAAGAATGGAGAAGCGCATGTAAGAAAAGCAGAACCAGATTTTACAACATCATTCTTGAGACCAATGCCAGGATCAGAACGTATGTATGTAGAAACAGATCAGCCAGAGATAGAAATAACAAAAGAAATTATTAAGAAAATTAAACTTCCAACATTGCTTGATGATAAAGTTGAAGAGTATCAAGAAAAATATTGTCTGTCACCAGAACTAGCAAGAGAAATAATTAAGGAAGAAATTGATTTTGAAAGTACAGTTAACGAGTTTAAAAAACTCGATCCAAACTTAATTGCAAAGATATTAATTGAAGTTCCAAAGGAATTAAAGTCAAGATTAAAAGTGGATATAAGTAAATTATCAGAAGAACATTTCCATGAAGTATTATCATTAATAGAAACAAACAAAGTTCCACAGTCAGCATCATTAGATTTGTTAAAAGAGTTAGCAGAAAAAGGTCAATTAGATTTATCAAACTTCAAGCAGGTCTCTGATCAGGAATTAGAGAAAGAAATAAAGAATATAATAGCAGCAAATAAAGGTGCTCAGTTTGGAGCATTAATGGGGATGGTGATGAACAAGTTTAGGGGGAAAGTAGACGGGAAGAAAGTTTCAGAATTAATAAAAAAGAATATCTAAAAAACAACTAAAAAACAACCGAAATTATTATAAATAAGTATTAGAGTCTTAACAATATGAAAATAGGTGTTTTATTAATTGCATTATTGATCTTATCTTCTACATTAGTATCTGCAGCTCAAATTTCAGATTATCCTAAATTTTTTGATAAAGGGAATAATACTAAAATAACCATTGTTAAAGGCTCAGGCCAATCTGCACTTCACTCAATAGCTGCATTAGACGTTTTAGCAACTTTGCCAAGAGAATTTTATGCAAATATTCACAATAAATTAGATGCAGATAGTGATATTGATATGAAATCTGATTTTATTCTTATAGGTGGGCCATGCCAGAACAGAATTACAAAACAGTTTGTGGATAATCCAGATGATTGTTCTTTAGGATTAAAAGAAGGAGAGACATTATTTAAGTTAATTGATGGAAGTCAAACTATATTAATTATAGTTACAGGTAAAGATTCTGATTATAGAAAAATTGGTTCAATATTAAGGGATAGAGGAACAGTTAAAAGTCTCAAAGGTAATGAAATTAAATTAGGTGGTAAAACTTTAGAAATAAATGATAAGCCAGCAGAGAAAAAAGCAGAACCTAAACCAGTAGAAAAGAAGGAAGAAGAAAAGCCTGCATTTACAGATAGAGCAGACCAGGTAGAAAAAGGAGTTTGTGATGGTTGTGTAACAGAAAATGGTTGTTTATTAGTTGGAGATTTAACATCTATTAATGGAAAGCCTCATTTCTGTAATGATAAGAAAGAGTTTCAGATGCAAAATGATTTAGGTGGTTCATGCAGTAATAATTTAGAATGTGTAACTGGTTTTTGTCAATCTAGTAAATGTGCAGAAAAAACATGGTGGTTTAGCTTCTGGGTTTGGTTAAAGAATTTATTCTAATCCTTTTCAACTACTTGATAATCATGCATGGATTCTTTTCTTGCATCATACCATTCTTGACCAAATAATCTTCTACCTCTTAAAAGTAACATTCCTCTGCTGATACCACTCATATTTAAAGTATCATCTCCTAATCTGTCAAATAATTCTTCAACTGGTATAAACTTAATTGATTTATGTTCATATTTGTCTTTTGCTTTCCCACTAGCATCTAAGATTTCTCTAATTCCCATGTCAACTCTTGTTTCAAACATTAATGACGCATTATATGAAACATGGTCATCTCTTACTATACCACTAAGATTAAGATCTTTTTCTTCAACATCTAAACCAAGTTCATCCTTTATTTGTTTTCTAGCTGAAAAATAAAGATTTGGATATGTTGGATCTTCCTGTTCTTCTGGCATTACCCCTCCACCAGTGAAACTTAAATATCCTTGTGCCTGTTGGACTTGTTTGCTCCTTATTCCTAATATTAAATTACCATCATTTGTTTCGATTATATTCAACATTCCTAAAGCTTTTATATTCATGCTATTAAAAATTCTTTCAGCAGTTTTGGGATATCCTCCATCTTTTTTTAATAATTCGTATAGTTTAAGTGCTAATAAGAAATCCTTATAGTCTCCAGAACGAAGAAAAACAGTATTATCTCCAGCAAAGTCATAGAAATATCTTCTTTTATTTAGCAACACTTTACCATTTAATTTTGATTCTTCCTCAATTTCATCCCACATAAACTGATCTATAGTTCCTGCATTTTGAAGTGTTAATAATCTATATGCTTTCACTCTTCTGCTAAGATCATCAAACTTTTTTTCCACAATAATTCTTTTCATTAAATATGATAAATTAGAAAATTATTTAAAACAGATAGTTTAATATAAGTTATTTTAATCTCTTTTAGTATATGAAATGTATAATTCCTTGTGCAGGATATGCTAGCAGATTAGGGGAATTTGGGCAGCAGACACCTAAATCTTTAATTAAAATAAAAGATAGATTTCTAATAGATTATATTATAGATTGTGTTTTAGAAATTAAAGAAGTAGATGGAATTTTTGTTATCTCCAACGCTAAGTTTTATGATCAGTTTAATGATTGGTTAAAAGGTTTTTCTTGTAAAGTAAAAGTAAATCTAATCAATGATGGAACAACAGCCTCAGAAAATAGGTTGGGAACTATGAATGATATAAAACTTGCTTTAGATACATTTGAAGATGATTTTTTGGTAATATTTGGAGACAGTTATTTTAATTTTAATTTAGCAGAATCTTATAGATTTTTCAAATCCAAGAATGCTCCTGTAATGGTTCTTTCAGATATTGGTTTAGAAAATGCTAAAAGGTCAGCACCAGTAGTCTTTGATAATGATTATCAAATATCATCTATAGTAGAAAAACCAAAAAATCCAACATCATCTAAATGTAGTGCAGGTGTTTATTTCTTGGCAAAGCATAACAAGCAGGATTTCTATCAATACTTAAAAGAAGGGAAAAATCCAGATGGAATAGTTTTCTTTTATGAGGATATAATACCAAAAGGTATTTTCGCTTATGAGTTTGATAAAGAAAAATATTTTTATATAGATATAGGAATACCTGAAGCAGTAGAAGCAGCAAATAAATTAGATCCATTGTCAATATTTAGGGTACCTCTCCAAAACAAATAGTTTTATATAATTCTTGAAGTATAGTTTAATTATGTTAGATAAACGTTCTTTTGCACAGATAAGAAAGTCCTTTGAAGCTTTTGAAAAAAGAAGAGAAGAATCTATTCAAAAATCAAGAATAATAATACAGTTATCTAAGAAAATAATTTATTCTTTACACAGAAATGATATGAAGGGAGCGACAGATGGAATTAAAGAAATAAAATCTAAGTTAAAAGGTTTAGAAAAAAAAGCCTATGATACTGAAATGAATTCAGTTGCACAGCAGGAATATGTTGAAGCCTTAGCATTCTATGAATTTATCAAGTCTGGAAAAATTCCTAATTATAATGAACTTGGGGTTTCTCCTTATATTTATCTTTTAGGTTTGTGTGATCTTACAGGTGAACTTGGAAGAAAAGCAGTAAATGAAGCTATTAGGAAAAACTACAAGTTGGTTTTTATAATAAAAGAATTAGTTGATGAGATTTATGGTGAATTTTTGAAATTAGATTTAAGGAATTCAGAACTAAGAAAGAAATCAGATGGAATAAAATGGAACTTAAAAAAATTAGAAGACTTAGTTTTCTCTATAAAATTAAAAGAAAGACCTAGTAAATAATTATTTTTGTGTTTTCTCTAATTCATCAATCATAGATTTTACAACATTGAAACCTTTCTGCCAGAATTCTTCAGAATTAATATCAAATCCAAGTTCCTTAACTAATTCTTTTGGACTTTTAGATCCACCATCAGCAAGCATTCTAATTACATTGTTGACATATTTGTTCCCCTCTTCTTTATATTTTGCATAAACTGCAAATGACAATAAATTCCCGAACCCATAAGCATAACAGTAAAATGGTCTGTCAAAGATATGAGAAATATAACTCCATTCGGATGCAAAACATTCAGAAATATCTACAGAATCTCCAAAATGTTCTTTCAGCATTTCATAATATGTTTTCTTCAAGTCTTGAACAGAAACATGTTTTTTAGCCATATCATGAGCTTTAATTTCAAAGTTTACAAAATGCAGTTGTCTAGCTATTGTAGCATAAGCATTATCCAGTTGTTCAAACAGTAATTGTTTTCTTAATTGTGGTTTTTTCTCTTTAAGTTTCTCAATCAATAATAATTCTGAAAATACAGAAGCTGTTTCAGCTATAGGTAATGCAGCATGTACATGGAAAATACTATTCTTTTTTGCAGCAAGCATAAAGTGAATTCCATGACCTAATTCATGAGCTAAAGTAGAGACACTTCTGGAATCACCAACGTAAGTTAGCATTATGTAAGGATCAATCTCTGGATTAACTCCGTAATTATAAGCACCGCTTTCTTTTCCTTTCTGTATTAAGCTATGAATATGTTTTTCTTTGAACATCTTATCTGCAAGGAAATAAAAATCTTTGGAAAACTCTTTAAAAGTATTCAGTACAATTTCAGTTCCATCTTCGTAACTAATCTTTTCTTTAATTTTGGTTATAGGAGCATAAATATCATATCTTCTTATTTTTTTCATCCCTATTTCTTTCGCCTTTATTTTAAAATATCGGTGGAATAACTTCAGATTTTTTCTATAAACCTTCATTAAAGTCTCAATTGCTTTATCTTCAATATCATTTCCTTTATTTCTAACAGAGATTGGTGACTTATAACCTCTTAATTCAACATCTTCCTTATACCAGTCAGAAATAACAGCACTGTATATTTCCCCTAATATATTTTCATATTCTTCATATTTTTTAAACAG
>CAZTRI010000030.1:0-16534 GCA_964616675.1 Candidatus Woesearchaeota archaeon | reverse complement strand
TTCCAAATTCAGAAGGAAATAGAATCACACCTTCAGTTGTTACAATTAAAGATGGAGAAGTTATTGTTGGAGAAGCTGCTAAAAGACAAGCTATTGTTAATCCAAAAAATACTGTAAGATCTATTAAACGTTTAATGGGTAAAAAGGAAAAAGTTGAAATTGATGGAAAAGATTATACTCCTGAAGAGATTTCAGCTATGATATTACAAAAACTTAAAAGAGATGCTGAAGAATATCTTGGGCAGAAAGTAACTAAAGCTGTTATTACTGTACCTGCATACTTTAATGATGCACAAAGACAGGCAACTAAAGATGCTGGAAAGATTGCAGGTTTAGAAGTATTAAGAATTGTTAATGAGCCAACTGCTGCTTCTTTAGCTTATGGTGAAGATAAGAAAAATGATCATACAATCTTGGTTTATGATCTTGGTGGTGGAACATTTGATGTTTCTGTTTTAGAATTAGGTGGTGGTGTATTTGAAGTAAAATCTACTTCAGGTGATAATCACTTAGGTGGTGATGACTTTGATGAGAAAATTATGGATTACTTGATTGAACAGTTTAAAAAAGAACAAGGTGTTGACTTAAGATCTGATGCTGTTGCTATGCAGAGATTAAGAGATGCATCAGAAAAAGCTAAAATTGAATTAAGTACTTCAATGAAGACAAATATTAATTTGCCTTATATAACTGCAAATGCTACAGGACCTAAACATTTAAACTTAGATTTGACTAGAGCTAAGTTTGAAGAATTAATTGATGATTTATTGCAGAGAACTGTTGGACCTGTTAAACAAGCAATGAAGGATGCTAACTTGAAACCATCTGATATAAATAATATTATTTTAGTTGGTGGTTCAACAAGAATACCTAAAGTAAAGGAACTTGTTAAGGAATTAACTGAAAAAGAATCTGACAAATCTGTACATCCTGATGAGGCTGTTGCTTTAGGTGCTGCAATACAAGCTGGAATTATTGAGGGAGATGTTAAGGATGTTTTACTATTAGATGTAACTCCTTTGTCTTTAGGTATTGAAACTTTAGGTGGAGTTTGCACTAAGATAATTCAAAGAAATACTACAATACCAACTAAGAAGTCACAAGTATTTAGTACTGCAGCTGATAATCAAACTGCTGTAACTATTAATATACTGCAGGGTGAAAGAGAAATGGCTTCTGATAATAAATCATTAGGACGCTTCGATCTTGTTGGGATTCCACTTGCACCTCGTGGAGTTCCACAGGTTGAAGTAACATTTGACATAGATGCAAATGGAATAGTAAGCGTTTCAGCTAAAGATTTAGGAACTAAAAAGGAACAAAAAATTGTTGTAACAGGTGGTTCTGGATTAGATAAAAAAGATATTGAAAAGATGGTGAAAGAAGCTGAACAAAATGCTGAAGAAGACAAAAAGAAGAAAGAAGAGATTGAAACTATAAACCAAGCTGATGCATTGGTGTATACTATTGAGAAACAGCTGAAAGATATTGGTGATAAAGTTGATAAGAAAACTATTGAAGAGATTGAAAAAGAGAAAGATGAATTGAAAGAACTTATTGGAAAGAAAGATGTATCTAAGATAAAAACTAAATTAGATGAATTGAATAAAAAAGTTCATGAGATGTCAACGAAACTTTATCAAGAAGCAATGAAACAAGAAAAGAAAGCTGATGAAGGTGAAATTAAGGATGATGTAGTTGATGCTGAAGTTGTTGAAGAAACTGAAAAGAAGTGATAAAATGAAATGTATTAGTATTTTAGATTATATGAATGAGTGGGGTAGGATAGTTGAAGTGGAGACTGATAATGTTAGTCCAGAACCAAATATTAATCCTGATTTTTTAAAAAGATATACTTATGTGAAGTTAGATGATTTAGCAGTTGATTCTGTTTTAGATGTACGCCCTGATAAATCTGCACATCCACATGCATCCTATTTAATAAAAATGATTAATACTCCTTCTGGGAGAAGAGTGAAGCTATGGAATCGGGGTAGGGGTGATCATTGTTTTGTTTGTCCTTTAGAAGCCATTAGTTATTTTGAGCGTAAAACAATGGAAGCTGAATTCAGAGCATTAAAAGTTGGTGGAACTTCAATATGGCCATACTTTCAGATCTCGTCAGATAATAGATTAGTTGATCCTTCGGAGACGTGGATGGATCACGTTGGAGAGATTTTATTATTTAGTCCATAAGGAATAAAAAATGACAAAGGATTATTATGAAACATTAGGTGTAAGTAAAAATTCTTCTAAAGAGGAAATTAAACAAGCTTATAAAAAATTAGCTATGAAGTACCATCCTGACAGAAATAAAGAAAAAGGTGCTGAAGATAAATTCAAAGAGATTTCTGCTGCTTATGCTGTTCTTAGTGACGACAAGAAAAAAGATCATTATGATAAATTTGGTTCTGAAGAATTCCAACAAAGATACAGCCAAGAAGATATATTTAGAGGATTTGATTTTGGAGATATATTTGGTGGAGATTCTATTTTTGATATGTTCTTTGGTGGTGGAAATAGAAGACAATCTAATAGAGGAAGAGATTTAAGAACTGATATTGATATTGAGTTTGAAGAGGCTTACAAAGGAATAACTAAAGAAATTAAAGTAAATAAATTGTCTGAATGTGAAAAATGTAGTGGATCTGGTTCTAAAGATGGAAAGAAATCTAAATGTGAAACATGCCATGGAGAAGGACAGGTAAAAAGAACTGTAAGAACTCCTTTCGGAATGTTTGCTCAAGTTACTACATGTAATAAATGCGAAGGTGAAGGAACAGAAATGAAAAATCCTTGCGATAAATGTGAAGGTGAAGGAAGAGTAAATAAAACAGAAGAAATAAAAGTTAAGATTCCTGCTGGTGTTGATGATGGAAATAGGTTAAGGGTTAGTGAAAAAGGAGAACAAGGAATTAGAGGAGGACAAGCTGGAGATTTATATGTAATAATTAATGTTAAACCTTCTAAAATATTTATTAGAGATGGTAATGATGTTACTCTTAAAGTGCCTATTAGTTTTACTCAAGCTGCTTTAGGAGATGAAGTTAAAATCCCAACTCTTGAGGGGGATATTACTTTAAAAATTCCGGCAGGAACACAAAGCAATACTAAATTTAAAATGAAAGGAAAAGGATTTCCATACCTAGATGGATATGGAAAGGGAGACCAGTTCATCATTGCTATTGTTCAGACTCCTACTAAAATAAATAAAGAACAGAAAAAATTATTAGAAGAACTTGGTAAAAATGAAGATAAAAAGAGTTTTATTGATAAGATTATGGAGTTTGTAAATTAAGATGAAAGATTTGATTTTAAGAACATTTGGATTGAAGCCAGAATTGGCCAGTAAAGTTGGAGTGATGTACTTGGAGGAATCTGAAGGAGTTAAATTTTCATACTTTAGAAGATTAAACTTAGATTCTGATAGTGCAGTAGGTTTTACTAAACCAAGGCGTGAAGGAGAAATATCAGAACCTGCTGAATTTCGTTATAATGATGTTGTTGGTTTGTTCTTACCTTTTGAAAATGATGCAGCACATGATAGAGCTGTAGAAGAACTTGCTCCAGAAGGAAGATACATTTATGAAGTTCCTATTTTTGAAAAAAGTAATTTTTTCTATCATTTAGTTGAGGGGGTTAATGTACTACCTCCAAATCTTGATGAATTTGCACTAGAAAAAGTTCTTTTATTAGATAACTATACACAAGGAAAAAACAGAGATATACAAAATATTTCTTTTTTTGATAAAGCATATTTGAAAGGAGACTTTGTAAGATTTACTAATGAAAAACCATTTAAACTTAGAGTTGTAGAACCTGTATTAAGGAGAGAGGTAGTAGATCTTAAAAGATTCGCATAAAAATGGGATTAATAGGTTTAGATGGGTTACCTGCCAAGGCTAATAGAGAAGTTTTAAGACTTAATTCTGAATTAGAAGATATTACAAAAATACTATCGAGGGAGTTATCTACTGTTTTTCGAATAAAACCCAAAATAAAAATTAATGGGTCTAGTTATGATGGTAAGATAGCGTGGGATTTACTTTGCTCTAAATATGGAAAATATGTTGAAGAATATATTGATGATAAACTAAGGAATAATTTAGATGAGTTAGATCATGAAGTTGTTAATGATTTTTTTATTAAGTATAAAACTATAAGGGCTTTATTGTTTGATGAAAGAATATAAATCATCAATTTCTTTTTCTGTTAATCCAACTAAAGGATATAATGTAAATTGATTTGGTTTTTCTTTTGGTAAATTCTCTGTTGTAACTAGAATATCATCTGCTCTTGATTCTCTTATTCTGATATTTTGATAAAATTTATGCAATAAAGGAATGTCTTTTGTTAAATCTACTATACAGCCACGTTTCATCATTAGAAAACCTGCGACTGCAGATAATTTTTCATCTTTAACTTCAAGCATTACAAAACCTTCACATCCAACAGGGAGGCCACCTAAACCTCTATGTTTTTTATTGTATAAGTAGGCTTTACCTTTTATTATATCAACGTGAATTGTTAGTTCTGGATTTTTTAAATCAACTCTTAACCCCCTCTGCTCAACTATAAATGAACCTACCTCATTTTCTATTTCTCTTGAAGATTTATAATCTTTAGTAGACCTATTTGCTGCGACCATAAATGTTGATTCATTTTCTACTAACAATAATGAAGTTTTATTTATATCTTCAAAATCACACTTGATTACTTCTGCATAATAAGATATTCCAAATACATTTTTTAAATTATCCAAATTATCATTTTTTATTATGTATTGGTTGTTTAGGTTAATAATATCTGTAGATTCTAGATTTAAAAGTTTCTTCATGTTTGTGAGGAGCTTTTTCTCAAAAAACGCTTTATTTTTGCCTTTAAGGTATATTTCCCCAATTTTGACAATGTACATGAAAGAAAAGATTTAGAAAAAACTTATAAAATTGCCTATTCGTAAATATTTTTTCTATGGCCTAATTCTACAATAAAAATAATTTGTTCTCTAATAGTTAAAATGACTTTATAATCACCTACACGCAAACTGTAATATGGTAATCCAACCAACCTTTTAACGAAAGGATGTGGTCTTACTTTTATTCTCTCTAAAACTTTAATTATCCTATTTTGGATATCATTCTCTAGTTTTCCTAATTGTCTCTCAGCTAACTGTGAAAATTCAATTGAATACATATTACAACCTCAATCTTTTTTTTACTTCTTCTAAAGAAATAGTTTTTCCTTCAGAAATTTCTTTCTCAGATTGAGCTATATTCTTTTTAGTTTCTGCAGATAATTCCATAGAATCCTCAATTATATCCCAAATTACTTCTTCATAGCTTTCCTTGGCAAAAATTTTTCTTTTAGCTAATTCTGCTTGTAATTTTTCACTTACTTGTATTGTTGTTACCATAGCTAGTTATAGGTGACTATAGTATATAAAGGTTTTGTTTTTTAGAAAGATTTATAAAAATTTAGGCTTTACCTTTCTTTATGTCTCACAACGACTCTGTTAAACAAAAAAGTTAGTCTTTCTTAGTTATTTCTGTATTAAACTGATATTTAGGAGGTTAAAATGGTATATGTTAATGATTTTAAATGGGAAAAAGGTATGACTGTAAAGGAATTGGTAAGTTTGTATAACAAAATAGGATTCCAAAGTGTTGAATTAGCGAAAGCTTCAGATGTAATTGTGAAGATGAAAAAGAACAATGCAAAGATTTTCATGACGTTCACATCAAATATGGTAACTTCAGGATTAAGAGGTTTCTTTGCACAGCTAATAAATCTAAAAATTGCAAATATTATTGTAACAACTGTAGGTTCAGTTGAAGAAGATATAATGAAGGCTATTGGCGAGAGATTCCCTATTGGAAATTTCGATGCAGATGATGTTGAACTTCATGAACAAGGAGTCAATAGAGTAGGAAACCTTTACATTACAACTGAAACATACATGAACTTTGAGGACTGGATACTGCCTGTTTTAGACAAATTATATACAAAGCAGAAAAGATGGACTGTTTCTGAAATGTTAAAAGAAATTGGATTAACTCTTAAAGATGAGAACTCAATTCTATACCAAGCTGCAAAAAATAATGTTCCAATATTCTGTCCTGCGATAACAGATGGTTCTTTTGGATTCCATTTGTACTTGTTTCAGCAGAAACACAAAGACTTCATTGTTGATGTCGTGCAGGACTTCGGAAACATACTGCTTTCAACAAACCATGATGAAAAGAAAGCTGTAATTGCTTTGGGTGGTTCTGTTTCTAAACACCATGCAATACTATCTACTTTACTGAATGGTGGAGCTGAATATGCTGTTTTCATGACAACAGCTCACAAATCATCAGGCTCATTATCTGGAGCTACAACAAGTGAAGCAAAATCATGGGGTAAAGTAAAAGATGAAAGCGATGTTGCAACAGTGATTGGAGATGTTACTATTATGTTTCCATTGGCGATGATTAGCGCATTGGAACAGCTAGAGGAAGAAGGATTATTGAAATGAGTAAATTTATTCTTTCTAAATCAAAAGTGATAGAACAGTTCCATAAAGTAAAGTCTGTTTCTGATATTGTTTCTTATAGTTCAAAGACAAATCCATTAATAACAGAAATTCTTGAAAAAGAAACTGATTCAATGTTCAGTATTCATATGATTAATGAATTGAAAAATGTTATAAATAAATCAAGAGTCCTATTCCTTGCCCAAGGATTGAATGATGAACAAATTAAAGGATTGATCTCTAAAAAAATAACTAATTTTGTAGTTGACAATGAATCAGATCTAAACACCTTAGTTAATTATATTAATAAAAATAATATAGGAATAAATCTTTTACTAAGAGTAAAATTAAAAGAGAGATCAGTAAGGACAGAGCGTTATTTTGTCTTTGGAATTAATTCAGATATAGTTAATAAAAGAATAAAGGAATTAAAAAATAATAAGAACATAAAACAATTAGGAATTCATTTCCACAGAAAAAGCCAGAATATGAGTGAATGGAATTTAGTTTATGAATTCAATGATATGATTGACAAAGATGTTATAAGATTGTTAGATTTCGTTTGTATTGGAGGAGGATTGCCTGCTGATTATGCAAATACTAATACCGATGTTATTGGTGTAATCTTTAGAAAAATATCCGAGTTTAAAGTATTTCTTAATGAAAATAATATAAAACTAATTGTTGAACCTGGAAGATTTATAGCTGCACCTTCCTGTAAATTAGAGACAGAAATAATAGGAATTCATGAAAATAATATTATTGTTGATGCTTCAGTTTATAATTCTGATATGGATGCACTAATTGTTCCTGTGAAATTACTGGTTGAAGGAGAACTTGAAAAAGGACAAGCTTATGTGATAAAGGGGATTACTCCATGTTCAATGGATTTATTTAGATACAGAGTATATTTGGATAATCCTAAGATAGGAGATAAATTAGTTTTCTTAAATGCGGGTGCTTATAATTTTAATACTGAATTTTGTGATTTAGAAAAGATTGAAACTGATATTTTATAGACTGCGTCGCTTTTTAGGGTTGAAGGGAGAATCCCTTCTATAAGAATCCTTTTATTTTATTTTTTAATTCTGTCTTCGACATTCCACCCATGAAGGCACCTAAAACCTTTCCCTTACTTAAAACTAGGAATGTTGGTATTGATCTTATTCCAAACTGTTGTGATATTTTAGGATTTTCGTCAACATCAAAAGAACAGAATTTAGCATCTTTCATCTCTTCTGACAATTGCTCAAATATAGGTTTCATTACCTGACACGGACCACACCACGAGGCACTAGCATCTAGGACTACAGGTTTTGCTGACTTTACAACCTCTTTATCAAAACTAGAATCTGTTACTTCTGTTACCATATTTTTCAACTCATTAAGTTATTTATAAAGTTTATTGAGCGCCGTAGGCTAACTATTTTTCATCAGTCTCAATCTTATAAGCCATAACAAATAATAAATCTGATAATCGATTAATAAACCTGTAAACTTCTTCTCGAATTTGATTATCCCTTAATACTGGTGTTAAATCTCTTTCTAATATCCTACATCTTACTCTTGCTTCATTCAAATGAACAGAACCTAACTTAGTAAAACGAACAAATTTATTTGGACAAGGTAATTTATCAATCTCTTTTTCTATATGATTAATGTCTTCTTCTATAATTGGATCTTTAATATGCATTCCTACCCCACCTAAAGAAATCTCTCCGCCTAACTGCCATAATTTTTTATTAATAAATTCTATCAGTTCTCTAAAATTTTCATTATGAACCCAAGAAAAATCTAAAGAAGACTGCAATGCGTCAATGCTACCATTAATGTCAACTATATAACTATCTTTAGGAACCCTTAGATTTCCATAAGTATAGGTCTTACCGTCATCACCTAATCTTGTGTAAACTTTCATTGTCTAACTACACTTTGAATACCCACAGTCAAAGCATGTAGGTTCTGAACATCCAGACTGCATCTCAACATTTGAACTGTAACATTGTGGACAGTAGATTGATACTTTAACTTCAAAACCATCAACATCCAATTTTAACTGTTTGTTTTCATCCTTTAATGGGGCTATCTTTGTTGCCATTTTTCCAGTCTTTATTAAATGATCTTTAACTGCCTGTGCTATTCCATGCGCAATTGAATCTATTCTTTTATTTCCAAAACCAAACGGTTTATCACCTTTAATTGAATTTAAATGTTTCAATAATTTTACAGGATCTCCACCATATTCCAAATATTTTGAAATCAATATTCCCAATGCTGTTGTCAATCCGGAGACTTCTGTTCCGATAGGAGCTAAGTTACAGAATACTCTTGTTGGTCCTTCTTCATCATAATTAATATGTACATGTAAAGGCCCATAACCAGTTTCTATTTCATAGTAAGTTGACATCTCTATACTTGACTTCTTTCTCATTAAAGGTTTGATAACTGCAGGTTCTTCTTTCTTCTCTGTTTTCTTATCTGAAAGATTTAATACTTGGAATTGTTTAGAACCATCCCTATATATTGTAATTCCTTTACAACCTAATTTATATGAAAGCATATAACATTCTTCAACATCTGCTATTGTTGCTTCATTTCTTAGGTTGATTGTCTTTGATACTGCATTGTTTGTATGTTTCTGGAATGCTGCCTGGATCATTATATGATCTTTGGGTTCCAAATCATGCGAAGTTAAAAATAAATTTTGTACCTTTTCTGGAATTTCTTTTATTCCTTTCACAGATTTATGATTCTTTTCTATTTTTTTCCATAATTCATCTTCTGATATTCCAAAATAATTATTTTTTTCTGCTATAGACTTAAATAAAGGATTTATTTCCCAAAATGTATGTTCTGCAGGAGGAGTTTTTCCTTCTTTTAAATAATCTAATGCTTTGGCATTATACCTCGTGTATGCAATTGCAAAGAAAGGTTCAATACCAGCACCTTGTAAACCAGCTGCAATTCCAATTGTTCCTGTAGGTGCTATTGTTGTTCTTGCACAGTTTCTTGGTTTAACATCCTGACCTCTGAAATATTCTCCTTCTTTATCATAAATAGATTCTTTGAAATTAAAGAACACTCCTCTTTCTTTTCCTAATTCTATAGATGATTTTAGACATTCATCATTGATTAATTTCATTGTTTCTTCTGCTTTTCTGAATGCTCTTTCGTCATTGTATGGGATTCCTAATAATACCAATGCTTCAGCCCATCCCATAACTCCTAGTCCTATTCTTCTGTTTTTCTTTGAAATATCTTCAATCTCTTCTAATGGGTAATTGTTTACTGTAATTACATTATCTAAGAAATGTGTACAATCCCAGACACACTGCTTTAACTTCTGCCAATCAAAATCACTGCCATCATTCTTTATGAATTTTGATAAATTAATTGAACCAAGGTTGCATGGCTCATTTGGTAACAAAGGTTGTTCCCCGCACCCGCGCTGCACATAACCGTCTGTAATCCATGTATCACTTCCACTGCAGTATAAGTCATATACTTTTACTGTTCCAAATGGTTCAATGGATTTTATTGCAGCTTTCCATGTATTTCCTGTTGTTAACCATTCTCTTCTTAATTTGTTTAATAATTTTCCTTTAACAGGATTTATTTTTTCTAACTTTGATTTATTTGCATAAATACCTGCACTACTTCCTGAAACGACTAAATCATATCTTGTATGCTTTCTTTCAATTTTTCTAGCATTAATTGTGCCTCCATCATCATGGAGACTACTAAAGATTCTTCCATGACAGCCCAACATTAATAGTAATCTACGGATATTTTGTGCAAGTTCTGGAGATGAAGTGGTGAATCTTATTTGTGGATGATTAGATTTAAGCAAAACATTTCCATCTGTAGATAATAAACCATCTAAAATCCCTAGTGCTTCATCTGAAGTTGTTACTTTTGTTATATTGAATGTTTTTTCATAAGAATATGCTGGCGTTAATTCCATTGTTTCAATAATTGCCCTACCATCTGACATTAACATATTCATAGATTTACTTTTATTATCTAAATCATCTTTCCTAAAATTGTAATTATTAAATAATTCTTTAAGGTTAGAATTATATTCTAATTCATCACTGTTGCCTGCAATCTTTACAAAGTTTTTTTCAAAACTATTTTCTGTATAGCAACCATCACCTAAAAGTATTCCTTTTTTAAGACCGAATGAATATTTTTCTTGTGCGGTTTCTGCGACAGGTGTTGGTTCAATTCTTATATAATCTCCAACTTTTAACTCATCTAATCTATAATCTTTAACTTGTTTGCTTTCACTCCCCTTTTTAATTGCATAATATCTATGAGCTGCTGTAACGATTTGTTCACCCCCATCTGAAAATTTGACTTTAAATACTGGGGAGTTTTCATGAGCCTCTATAGTATCTACAGTTTCTGATCCAAATACAGTACTTATTTCATCACCAATTTTTAGATTTTCTACTTTTTTGTAACCATGGGGTGTATTTACTAATGTTCCTTCAGCAACGCACGGATTAGTAGATTCAATCTGTCCTAATGCCGGTGTTGGATTTGAATCTGTATTATTTATTCTATCAATTACAACAAAACCAGGATCTCCAGTTTCCCATGCACCTTTAATCATTTCTTCCCATACATATCTTGCACGCATTTTACCAGTAACTTTATTTATGTGAGGATCTATCAATTCGTATTCAGTATCATTCTTAACAGCATTCATAAATGATTCATCAATCGCAACTGAAATATTGAAATTTTCTAATTCACCAGGAGTCTTCTTAATATTTATAAAATCCATTATGTCAGGATGGTGTACAGATAAAATTCCCATGTTAGCACCACGACGTTGTCCCCCTTGTTTTATTTCCTGAGTCATTCTATCAATCATCTTTAATGGTGATAAAGGACCTGATGCAACTCCTTTTGTTGATTGCACCTGTGCACCTTTTGGTCTTACTCTTGAGATTGAAAATCCAGTACCTCCACCAGACTTATGGATAATTCCAGCAGCGTGTACTGCATCCAACCAGCCTTCAATAGAATCTTCAATAGGAATTACATAGCATGCTGATAACTGCTGTAAATCTCTTCCTGCATTCATTAATGTTGGAGAGTTAGGAAGAAATTCAAAGTTTGCCATCATATTATAAAATTTTTGTGCTGTTTCCTGTACTGGTCTTATACATTTTTGATTATTAGCAGCAAGATCATAAAGGTTAGACATGAATTTTTTCATATTTTTATTTCTTGCATCATAATTTTTTAATCCTTTATGAAGTAAATGAACAACAGAAACATTTCCTTTAACAGGCTGTGTTATTTCTTTAAAATAATTCACACCTTTGAATATTTCATCTTCTTTAACACCTTGAGTATAAATTATTTCGCCTAGAGCAATATTTGTAGCAACACCATATAACCATTCTTCAACTGAAGATGCATCTTTAAGATATTTATCTTTTATAACTTTAAATTGATTTTCTGTTATTTCAACTTTGTTTTTTTGTATCTGTATTGTCTTCCCTTTTTCCATTTAATATCACCCCTTTAGTTTTATCAATTCCTTTTCGTAGTCTTCGACATCTTCAAATTCCTTGTAAATTGAAGCAAACCTTATGTATGCAACCTTATCTATCTTCTTCAGATAACGCATCGCAAGTTCACCTATCAATTTTGAAGGAACTTCAATTGATTCTAATGACCTTAATTTAGTTTCAATCAAATCTATTGTTCGATCAATGACTTCTAACGTTACAGGACGCTTTTCACATGCCCTTAATATTCCTTTTTTAAGTTTTTCTCTGTCAAACTGTTGTTTAGTCCCATCTTTTTTTATTACTATTAATTGAACACCTTCAACTCTTTCGTGTGTTGTGAAACGTTTTTCACAGCCTAAACATTCCCTTCTTCTACGTGTTGAACTATCGTTTTCTCTAGTTTCCAAAACCTTAGTTTCTTCGTAAAAACAGTAGGGACATCTCATCTTGCCAAAACACTACATTTAGTGTTTAACTCCAATTGAACGTAAGGCATATAGCGTTTTGAACTCTTTATATAGTTTCTTGTTTTTTAGTATACTTTTATATAAATATTCAATGAAACTGTAAGGTTGTTACAAATGTTAATTGGAATTAGTTAGTGAATTTTTATGTTGAATCTAGGTTTATTATATCATTAGTTTCTATCTACTTAATAGATCAACCAAGTCTGCCTGATTAAAGTAAGCTCCTGGATTAGGATGTTTCTGTCCAAAATGTGCAGAACCAATTGCATTTCCATAATGAACATCTGTATTTTCTTTCATTCTTTCATAAATAGTTCTGCAGATAGGCTGACCATGACGTAAAATTGCCTTACTGTCTGACCTTAATTCTAATGTCATTGTACCTTCAAAGCCAGCATCAAAGAAACCTGCATAATGAGATCTGAATTCACCTATTGAAGCATCTGAATGAGCGATGTCTGCACAAAGGTTATTAGAAATTTTTAATACTTGAGAACTATGAAGTATATAGAATCTTCGCGCTTCTGTTATTAATCTGCCGTCAGTGAGATCTTCTGCTTTAATAATATCAAAATAGTCAAGAACCTTGTGACCTGTACCAACAACATCCTTACCATCTTTTTTAGCTACGGTACTTCTTAGATTTATTGGATTCATTTCACTTGCTTTTGCTCTGAAACCTATTAATTTTCCAGTTAAATCTAATGTGTTTGTCATTCCCCCCCTTATATCAACATCTGGAGAATATAATCTTCTACCTTCCAAATCATAAAGTACTAAATCCTGATCTACATTCATCCTCCTCATTATCTCTTCATCTGATAAAACAGGATCACCAACCATGAATCTAGCCTGAACTACTGGGACGCCTGGATAAGCAATAACTGGAAATGAACATGGCTCAGCAAACACAAATGCATCACCTCTGAAACTAGCTGGAATCTTATCAAAAAATGGTATTCCATCAAGACCAACCCTTAAGAACAAATCAAGCCTGCCAATTCTACTTCTAGGATTGAATTTACCATGAATAGAATCTTGAGTTCGTGTTAAATCAAATGAAGTACTCAATGGAATTGCATATGCTTTTCCAACTTTAAGAAGACCTCCATCAGATAAACTAAATCTTCTTTTTGTTCTTCCTTGAACTTGTGCATAAATTGACTTGCCTTGATCTGGAAGGAATGCTGCATCAATCTCAAACGCTTCTTCACCTAATTCACATTCCAAACTCGCAGGTTTAACAGCTTCATCACTAATTCTTCCACCCTTTCTAAACACCGCACCATTTTCAAGCAAAAGAGCTTTTGTTTCCTGAGCTGATAAAACATAACCTTGCATGAAGATAAAACATAAATAATGATTTAAAAAGAATTAGAGAATAAGTAATATAGTTTTGATTATTCTATTTTTACCATTTGCCTTAGCTTTCCATCAACCCTTAAGATTGCCCCTTCAGGTGTAACCTTGACTACTGTTGAGATTATATTACCATTGATGATTATCTTTTCCCCTAAATTTATTTGCCTTCTTGATAATCCACTACACATGATTGGCTGTGATTCTAAATCAATAACATTTTCTTGTTTTGGCTGTTCTACTATAATCTCTTCTTGTGGTCTTAATTTAAACCAATCATCACCTGATAAATCTGTCTTCTTTGGTTGAATTATATTTTCTGTTACTGTAGGTTCTGTAAATATGTTTTCGGATGGTGTTATTACAATGTCTGACTTTGGTGCTATTCTAGGAAATTCTAATGGAAATGTAGTTGGCTTAAAATCTGCTGTTATAATATTTGGCAAAGAATTTATCCCATCAACTAATGATTTCTTTGGCTTTTCAGTATAAGTAGTCTCTTTTATTTCTGGAGAATTGTATTCTTTTATTCCTGAAGTGGGATAATTTGTTGTTGGCTGGACAATTGTTTCTTCTTTTGGCTTAATTCCTAACAGAATCTCTTTGTTTGATGTTGTGATAGACTCACTTGAATCTTTTTCAATGAACGTGAATTTCTGAGTTGATAATTCAATTACTTTTGTTGTCCCTACTGGATTAATTGACGAAGTGCCTACCATTGTTGAGGATTCTAAACTATTTGCTGAAACTAAAGAAACTAACAATAAAGCCATCAATACTTTTGAGATAATTTGTTTTGTTATCATATTACTTATTTTATATGAAGATTTATTTAAGGTTTTGTGACTATTTTCTAATGGTTGTTCTTTTGAATACTCTAATAATTAAAGTCATTAAGCTTAATCTCTTCATTTTCAAAGTCAATATTCAGCTTTTCTATATTTTTTAAGGCTTTTAGTATTTGTTGGTTTCTCATATCTATTTTTGGATTATTGTCCTTCCTTCAGCTCTATAATCTGAAGTGTAAATGACATCTACCCTTATTCCTCTAAAATAAGGAATTGGCTTATCACTTTTAAATTCCAATAAACTATACTCCTCTCTTGGTTTTCTTAATGCTGATTCCATAGATATAATAAGGCCTATAAAGTTAAATAAATTTTGGTTTAAGTATTATATAGCTATTTTAAAAAATAAATGTTTATTAAGCAGTTGATGATAGTTGGATAAAATGATTTTACCATATTTTCAAGGCAGGTTAAAAGTTATTTCCGGTCCAGTACTTGCTGGAAAAACAGGAAAATTAGTTTCTTTACTTGATAGTTTGTTTGATGGTGGTGCATTGAATGGAAAAGATACTTTACTTGTTAAACATCCTCGAGATGATAGAGATAATATGAGAAAGGTAGGAAATTATCCAGCTTTGGAAACTGATGATGCAGATGAAATATTTAGAAGAGTAGATCAAAAAACTGATACTGTTTTTATTGCAGGAGTTTCTCATTTTGATGAAAACATGATTGATCTTGTTGATGCGCTTGTCAGGAGTAATAGAAATGTTGTTGCAACTGGAATTAATTTACATTCAAATGGAAAACCATATGGAATTATGCCCAAAATTATGGCACTAACAGATGATACTGAAGTTATGCTTGCACAATGTGATGGTGCGGGCTGTGATGGACCTGCAGCAATGAGTTATCTAAAATCTGGAGAAGGATATCATCCTGTTTGTTATTTCCATTATATGATGCTCGAAAATCCTTCACTAGCATATAGACCAGGAGGATGGATAGAGTCCGATGCTGGTGCAATGTTTTCTGGAAAATCTAATGAACTTGATGCAGACAGAAGAACCGCTGTTGTTAGAAAAATTCCTCATACTGTATTTAAATTTAGTAGAGATACTAAAGGGAGTGCTGATAAAGTTGAAAAACATTCTGGAGGAACGATAGATGCTGTTGTTTTAGAAGGAGGAAAAGCAATCCTTAATTATCTTAATGGTAGACCTGAAATAAGAAGAATATATATTGATGAATTTCAATTCTGGCCAGAAATTTATGATACTTGCTTGGAACTTGCTGCAAGAGGATATAGAATAAGAGGAACTGGATTGCCTAGGCCATTCTATAGGACTGGATTTGGAGAAATGCCTGCGATAATGTGTTTGGCTGATAAAGTAAATTACCATCATGCTGTTTGTAAGTTTGATGGATGCAGACATCCTGGAACTGAAAACCAAAGAATTATTCCACATGAATATGGCGGGCCTAGAGTTCCTGATGTTAAAGCAGATCCAGTATTCTTTCCAGGAGATTCTTATGAAGCAAGATGTTTAAAACATTTAGAAGTTCTTAATGAAGATGAAAATCCTTATAAGCTAGAGAGATTTAATAGAAAATATGACTGATAAATGCGATTTATGTAAAAATAAAATTGAAACTACTTTTCTAGAAAAAATAAAAGGAACTTATATAGGAAGTGGAAAAAAGAAAAAAGTTGTTTGTTCTAACTGCCAGAAGAAATATGGGAAAGCTGTAGGTGATGAGTTTGTTTAATCTTTTTTTGAAAATGCTTCTATAATACTTTCTAATAAAATTAATCTACCTGTGTTTTTAGTTAAGTCCACTTTTGGCTGTTCTAAATAAATAACTGGACCAGTAAAC
>CAZTRI010000029.1:0-27571 GCA_964616675.1 Candidatus Woesearchaeota archaeon | reverse complement strand
TTAAGCACAAATCTTTCCAAGATTGCTACATTAAAGGAAAGCAATGTTGAGAAATCCTGTGGCTTAGTGCCTACGCAGGTTCAAATCCTGTCCCTCGCATAATTTATCACTATAGCTAAATAATTCTGTAGTTTTTTTCGGAATTTATTCAGAAACACATATAAACTTTGACTTCTATATATTTCATAATGAAAATAATAGAAAAAATAAAACAAATTGATCCATGGTACGCTTTATTCTGGATAGGTATATTGATAACATTAGCTTGGACTATCCTAAAAGCAGTTGGGGTTATAAAAACGCCAATTTGGGTTGAGATGATACCTTGGATTTCTGTAATAGCTGCAGTTATTGGTGTAGTGAAATATATTGTAAAATATTTAGTAATAATTAAAGTAATGGATATAAGGTTAATTAATTTAGAAAATGATATGAAAGAAGTAAAGGATGAAAGATTAATTAATTTAGAAAAACATCTCAGAATTTAAATTCCTTTCAAAATCTTATATACACATAAACAAGATAGAAACATTTAATAACTAAACTAAAATAATAATTTAATGGATTTAAAAAAGGTCTCACTTACAATTGGAATTGCTGTTTTGTTTGCATTATTTATAGGATTCTTTATTGATGCTGTTTATCCAGGTCCTGAATATGATCAATTCTGTAAAAATTACAATAGGCCTATGGCTGCTCCTTACAAAGGAAGCACTGAAACTAATAAATGTCCAGAAATAAATTATAATGATCCTGTATCTCAGGAATGCAATGAAAAGGGTGGCTATATTGAATATGATTATGATGCTCAAGGCTGCGCAGTAAATCCTAAATGTAATACTTGTAACGTAGAATTTAATGGAGTGAATAAAGTCTATAGCAGAAATCTTTTCTTTATAACAGCTGTAATAGGAATTGCTGCAATTCTTATTGGATTAATTTTTGTTCAATTAGATGCAATTGCTTCTGGATTTATGTTTGGTGGTATTCTTGTTCTTATATATGGAACTGCTAGAGTATTTGGAGATTTAAGTAAAGTAATGAGGGTAATTGTTCTTGGAATTGAACTTGTTGTTCTTGTCTATATTGGAATAAAAAAGAGTAAAAAATAATTAGAAATGTTTAAATTTTTACCTGAATTCTTTTTCTTTATGCTCCAGTGGCTTAGTGGTAGAGCGCGACATTGGTAATGTCGAGGCCACGAGTTCGATTCTCGTCTGGGGCTTTTCTATCAACTTTGAAGTAGTTACCCAAAAAGGTATAAAAGAAAAATATATAAACAATAATATATAAAACTTTTATAAATGGTAAATGCTTTTCAGATTGTTGGAGGTGTTCTTGTAGCGGGTGGTGCAGGAATTTTTGTATATTTAGGTATTGATGAACTTAAGAGAAGAAGGGCAAAAAAGGGAACAATCATACAACCTGTACAACAAACTACAGCAATACAACCTCAAAAGATAATTATTGCACCTACTGTAAGTATTCAAAATCAACAAGCTATAGAACAACTTAATCAAATGATCGCAAGAACATTAGACTGGTGGAATTATTTCTTAGGTTGCGATGAAGTTATGAAGTACATTCAGAAATTTGATTTAGGAAATCCAAATGCATTTAGAATGCCTCCTTTAATACCATTAAATCCAGCTCTCAGACAATCTTTACTTAACCTAAAAGTTCCACAACAAATAGTTGATTATATTGAAAGAATAAGACCTTTCATTGCAGGACATCTTTGTGTTTTGTTAAGTGTAAGGGATGCATTAAGACAAGGACAACCTATACCATTAAATTTAGTTGCTGATAGAAATCTTAATTTTGGAAAACAGATTGCTAATGCTCAAAGGCAATTAATGCCTTATCTTAAAATGGTGAATTTGAATATGCTACTGCAACAAGGTTTATGGAAAAAAGTAGATGCTACTAAACAATACTTAATTGATCCAAGAGTTACTGTTGATTTAATGTTAAGACAAAAAGCTTAAGAATATGTATTTCTAAGAAAGAAATATGGTTTTATTTGCATGGTTAATTGCTATTGCTGGTTTTGCTGGTGGAAGCTGGATTATTTATAGAAAGTTTATTGCTCCTGAACAGAGTATGTGGGAAGGGATAGGTGACTGGTTTGGTTCTAAGGATATTTTTAAGGCTGAGAAAAGAAAAGAAAAACTAACTGAAAAAGGAAGAGGACATATGTTAGAGGAATTAAAAAGTTTACATGATGACAAAGCACAATTCGATATGATATTACAACTTCTTGAAAAAAATGAATTAACTTTGGATGAATTTAAACTGTTATCTCAGTTTGTCGGCGCCGAATTAAAGATAGTGCAGGGCGAATTTAAAAGTGTTACTGAAACTGATCACGAAATGAAAAGATTACTTAATATCTTAAGAAAAGAAAGTAAAACAAAAGAACCGCAAGCTTCACAAGATGTAAGAAGGGACTGGAAGGAAGAATATGAAATTTGTCAACAATCAGAAGAGGAGATTAAAATATTACTTCCTATTATAGAAAAAGAAGTTAAGTCCTTAATAAAGATTTCAATAATGCTTTCAAGATTAGAAAAAGAAATTAAAGATAAACCAATAAATATTAATGTTGAAAAAGATCTAATAAAGGAGTTAAGAGAAGGACGTGAATTAAGAAAAAAATTAGAACCTAATCTCAAACAAAAATTGGAAGAACTTAGAGATAAAATTGGCACAGAACAAGCAGATATTTATAAGGCTGCAGCTTAGAACAACAAAAAGCTTAAATTCTGGATAGATTTCCAATTTATACTATGACAGATAAGTTTGATATAAGAAAAAAATATGATGAAATTAAAGCTAAATATAGACAGCTTCCTGACTTTGATAAATTGAATCAAGAGTTTGAGATGGATTTTATAGAAAAAGAACATTTTCTTTTAAGACAATTAAGGAGAAGAGTTAATGAAAAAATAATATTTTTCTGCAGGGTTCTTGAAGGAATACTATTTCCAGCTGCCCATTCTGCAATTAATGCATATGAATCAGAAAATTTTATGGAAGAACAAAGAAAAGATCTAAGTGAATTACATAAACAATTAATGGTACTTGAAAGAAGAGCACTTGCTCTGGATATTGATACAACTGACCAGCAAGATGTTGATTTCATCTGTGATGTGTTTAAAGCATGGCCTGATTTTAAAGTTAGAGTACATGAAATTGCTGTTCAAATGCAAAAAGCATGGACTAAAAAATCTGAACAGAATACTGAGAAGGGATACTACGGATGAATATCTTAATATTAGGACCTCCTGGAACTGGGAAGGGAACTCAGGCTAAACTTCTTGTTCCAAGATTTAAATTAATGCATATTTCTACTGGGGAAATTTTCAGAGAAGAATACAGAAGAAAAACTCCACTTGGATTAGAAGCACATGATAAATACTGGGGAAAAGGAAATCTAGTTCCTGATGATTTAACTATTAAATTAGTTAGTGGGATTAAAGGAAGAGATTGTTTGCTTTTTGATGGCTTCCCAAGAACTGTTAAACAAGCACAGCTTAACCCTTTTAGAATTGATCTGGTTATCCATTTAGATTCTGATGCAAAAAATGTTGTTAAAAGATTACTTCATAGAGCAAGAACTGAAGGCAGAGCTGATGATACTGAAGAAGTAATAAAACATAGATTAAAAGTTTATGAACAAGAAACAAAACCATTACTCCAATTTTATGAAGGAAAAGTAATTCATGTAAATGGTAATGGAACTATAAATGAAGTTTTTAGTGAAATATGCAAAAAATGTTTTGAGAGAAAATGATTGAGATTCTAAGATTAGGACATAGGATACCTAGAGATTCAAGGATGACTACACATGTTGCATTAACTTCCAGGGCTCTTGGTGCTACTAAAATGTATTATTCTGGACAGCATGACAAGGAAATGGTAGAAGGTGTAAATAAAGTTGTTAAGAATTTTGGGGGAGATTTTTCTGTAGATTATGTTAAAGATCCTGTAAAATTAGTTGAACAAAAGAAGAAAGAAGGTTTTAAAATAGTTCATTTAACTATGTATGGAACTGATTTTGAAGAGAAGAAGTTCAAAGATAATTTATTCATTATAGTGGGTGGGGAAAAGGTTGAAAGTGAATTTTATAAAATATCTGATTTTAATATTTCTGTAGGTTCTCAGCCGCATTCTGAAGTAGGAGCTTTAAGTGTTTTTCTTTATAAAAATTTTGGAATTGAAAAGAATTTTAAGAATGCGAAAGTTAAAGTTATTCCTTCTGAAAAAGGAAAGATTTTGAAATCAATTAGTTAATCTTCTTATTTCTTCTAAAGTATCTTCTAATGTATATGAGACAAAGCCGCCTGCTTTTATAACAGCTTGTTTTTCAAAATCAGGTGTACTTACTCTAGGTAATAAACCTATTTTCATACCCATGAATTGTGGTAATACTAAATCTAATTCGTAGATATCTCCTATTACTAAAACCTCTTCTGGTGTTAACTTTTTTTCATCCATTAGCCTTAGTAATAAATCCCCATAAATACCTCTTCTTACATATATGTCTCTTTCTAAACCTTGAATTCTTGTTTTTTCAGGTACTCTTTCCCATAATGGAGTAGGTACATATTTTTTTGCGAAACCATATAATGGTACGTCTGAATGATTAGAAGGCAGTGTTAATATCTTGGATTGCACTTTATCAGGACTAGAATTTGTAACTATACATAAACTAGCTAAACTTTTAACAATAGACATGAAAGGATCTAAACCATCCCTAAGACATGTAATTGTCAGTTCATAGTTTTCTTTAAATAATTCTCCCAAAAGATCTTGTCTTTCTGTAAGATCAGTTACTTTTCCTAATTTATCTAGAATTATTGTGGTTGCTGCATTTCCCATTTGATATGGATCTGCATAAGCTGAGGCCATTATTATTTCATTTACGAACCATCCAAATTTTGAAGGTGATTTCCTAATTTCCTCTTCCCCTAAATTCCACATCCGTACAAGATGATCTAAATTCAAATCCAATTTTCTTGCTAAAGAGTTTTGAAATCCTGGAGTATATGGTGCGGCTTCTTTATCTACATCAGTTAAAGTGCCATCAAAATCAGAAACTACCAATCCTATTTTAGTCATTATTTTGGAAAATTCAATAAATTAATAAACCTTTTGAAAGAAGTTTAAATTCCGAGATGTTTTTCTATTTTAATTAATTTATTATCATGATGATCTAGGTTATTTTCTATCTTATCTAATCTTTGCTCAACATTTATTAATCGATGGTCCATAACTTCAATTTTTATTAAATATTTGTTAGCATATTGTACAATCGTCACTACTGACGCTAAACCAGAAAATACTGGGAGCATTTCTAACCAAAAAGGAGTATTTATCACTCCAACTATTTTTAAGATAGCCCAAAGGATAGTTATTGCTATACTAATCCAAAATCCAATATACCAAGGATCAATCTTTTTTAGTTCCATAGCAATTTCTATAGATGTTAAAGTTTATATGTATTTCTGAATAAATTCCGAAAAAAACTCCAAAATCATTATTCTTAAGTAGAAAAAGAAAAGGAAAACTTTTAAAAGAAAAGGTTTCATAATTTAATACATGAAAAGAGGTGCATTAGTAATAGTTCTAGTAATTTTATTTAGCATAGCAGTAAATGCACTTGAATTAAATCTTACCCTTGATAAAAAGGAATTTGGAGCTAATGAACCATTACAAGGTTTTATTGAACTAAAAATAGATCAACCTTTAGAGAAAAATAACCAGCTAATAATAAGTATAGGCAATGAAGCTTCTGACAGCAAAACTGTAGATGAATTGTTTTCCAATATTCCAAATAAACAAAATATTCCACCTGGATTTACTACCCTTGCACAAAGCAGAAGAGATCATACTTTTACGTTTACAAAAAATGAAACTAAATATATTCAAGTTGATTTAGGTTTAGGCGGTGCATGCCAGAAACAAATTCTGCAGTCTATAGATGGATTTGAAATGACAATGGTTGGAACCCAGTATCAAAGTAAATATCCTCAATCTGTAATGGTTGATGTTGGTCTTGATGGAGGAATAGATTATACTTACAAAGGAAATCCTTTAGAGAGATATATTCCATTAAATTCCAGTTATATTAATCCTGTAACAGCTCCAATAAAAATTGATGCAGGTTATGGTGATGTTTTCTGTCAAGAAGTAATGTTAGAACCCACTACACATTATAAAATTACTTCTACTGTGCAAAAGAATGTTCCTGCAGCTAAAATAATTGTTAGCATTGTTGATGATCCTGGATATTCCTCTTTTGATTTTAGAGGTTGTTTAAATCCACCTTCAGCAGAAAATAGACCTGTTGCCCAATGCTGTGAACTTCAAGCTACTAATAGTTTAAGAGATGTAAGTTGTGTTTTACCTTACGAAGTTAATGATAAAACTAAAAGTTATATGTGTGTACTTGCACAAGGTGAAGGTGTTGAAGAAAATGTATTTACTATTAATGCAGATATAGACCAAACTGAGAAAAAAGGATTCTATAATGGTGTATCTAGTTTAAGAGATGCTTATATAAAAGGAGAATACAGGGATTTTGAAAAAGAGATTAAAGTTAGTAA
Organism: Candidatus Woesearchaeota archaeon; assembly: GCA_964616675.1. Classification (GTDB taxonomy): domain Archaea; phylum Nanobdellota; class Nanobdellia; order SCGC-AAA011-G17; family GW2011-AR18; genus CAZTRI01. The sequence goes on along the minus strand of CAZTRI010000029.1, from coordinate 20,960 downwards.
AACTATAAGAAGCACTGCTGATAATCCTGAAGATCCTTACTTGATTGCTATTGATGATTATGTAAATAGAAAAGATATGAATGTCCCAATAAGCATAAATTCACAGACAGCTGGAAACTTGCAAGTTAAAGATGTAAAAGTAAAGATAAATTGTGAAGGTGTAATAACAGTTGAAAGTTTTAACGTTGTTGACTTGGGTGGAGAGAGAATAGGTTATAATGGAACTTTAAGAATCCCTTTAACAAATTTTCCTAAATTAAAATCACCTATACTTGTTGGACAAAATTACAGCGTTATGGCTAGATTAAATGACATAAGTTCAGCTCAAAATAGTTTTACAATAGTTTCTGTTCCTACTAGTGTAATTGATGCTTCCAAGTATACTGCTAAAATAAATGATGATATTGTTTTTGGTGGTGCATCTTCAATATCTCCAGAAGGGAATCAAATTTCTGTTTATGAATGGGATTTTGGAGACGGAAGTGCTAAGAAAACTGGAAAGTTTGTTTCTTATAAATATAATAAAGCAGGTAATTTTACAGTTAGTTTAAAAGTTACTGATAATAAAAGTAAGTCTGGTGTAGGAACTGTTACTATTTCTGTTGAAGAAGAAAAGATTGAAGAATTACCGATTAAGATACAAAATACTAAAGATGCTATTAATAAGGCTAAAGAAAAAATTGAGGCTGATGAATCTCTGAAAGATATAGATTCTTTGTTGAATCTTAAAAATAAACTTGATGATTCTTTTGCAAACATAAGTGTTACACAAACAGAAATAAATTCTGAGTTACAAAAGGCAAATATAAGTATTGATAATATTAATAGATTAAGATTAAGCTATGAAAGTCATTTGGATAAAATACCGGTGGAAATAACAGCTGGTAAAACTGCATTCAGTGGAAAGGTAACTGATCTCAATGATATTCCTGAAGCAGGTAGATTACAGGTTGAAGACATTGACAATTTTAAAGAAAAATTATTGACTTACCAGCTTTCTGAAAATGTTAAAGTAGACGGGAAAGTTTACAGTGTAAGATTAAGGTATTTATCAAATAAGGTTGAAGAATTCATGCTTGTTGAGAAAACTATTACTGGTGGAGGAACTATCTATGAACTTATTCCTGACGGCGCTAAAGTAAAAGGAGTTTTCACACCAGGTTCACAAACTGTTCAGGAAAATATTTTGAAATTTAGTGGTTCAAATAAAATAGTTTATGCTTTATCAGACAGTGACGTCCTAACTGCAACTAAAATTAAGACTGTACTAATGCCTTTATCATTATCTGATATCGAGGTTGGGACTAAGAAGAAGGTTCAGTTTGAAGATACTTTTGCTTGCGGAGATGGAATATGTAAGATTGGGGTCGAAGATGAATTATCATGCCCTCAAGATTGTGAGAAAAAAATACCTTGGCTGATTATTATAAGTTTAATTGTTATTGTTTTATTAATTGTATTTTATTTGAACTTTTATCATGGGCCTGGTAACTTACAAGATTTATTAAAAAAGAAACCTAAAGTTAGTGATTACTTTAAGGATCCTAAAACGTATAATTCATTACTTACATTTACAAAGAATTCTCTTGCTAAAGGATTAAATGAAAATCAGATAAGAACAATGCTTCTAAATAAGAAGTGGAAAAAAGAACAGATTGATTTTGTTATACAAGAAGCTAGGAAGAAATAAGTCCTTAATTAGAAAGTTTTATAAGATATTCTGGGCTCTCTTTTAGATAATGCGTGAGTGGTGTAACGGCTAGCATTAAAGCCTTCCAAGCTTTCGATCCGGGTTCAAATCCCGGCTCACGCATTTCATTGTTTCTTACTTTTGGGTCGTAAATTATATTTAGGAAGTTTTATTAATTCTTCTGCAGTTTATTTTTTTAATATTTAGGAGGAAATTAAAATGGCAGATGAATTTCAAGTTGCAAGTTTAGATGGTCTTGATAGATCACAACAAGATTATCCTACAAAATTAGAACATGGATTAATTGGAATTGAGGAATCCTTAGGTGTTCAATTTGGAAGGAGAAATGATTTAATTAATGGAAGCGAGGATAATTTAATGAGAAGATTATGTGAGATTGAAGGAGTTACAGTAACTCCAATGCCTGAAGCATCAATTGATTTAGATCTTGGCTGTGGCCACATGGTATCAGCAAGAGCTTACGCAGTAAATGCAGAAAGTTTAGCAAGACAAAGATATGTTGAAGATGTAGAAATAGGATACAAAAGAGAACTAAGAGCTGGTGTTGAAGCTATTGATGATAGAATTAGAGCACTACAAAGAGCTGATATTGACTTTAAAAATGCTGCAATAGACTTAACCGAAGTAACTCCATTAAACAGAATTGATGGTGTTCCATCTAGTTTACATTTTTATGTTTTAAGGGATGGTAAAGTCTATGAAGGACATGTTGATATTGACAGTGGAGAAGTAACTAATCCAGCTGAAAATACTAGATTAAAACCAGAATATTTTGAGGAAAGAGAAACTAAATCTGGTTTTGGAACTGAAGCATCTCGTTTAAGAGCTGAAGCTTATTTGGTAAGGAACCCAGTAAGTTTAGTACCACCTTTGGTAGTTTTTGCGAAGGCAGCGCAAGGTACAATTGGAGAAATTAGAGAAAGAAATGCTGCAGCTGATGAAAGAAGATCTGGATATGAAAGATTAGTTAGCAGCTTAAAAGATGCAATTAATTATTTTAGACGCGGCTCTCGTTGAGCCTAATTTCTTATATTTTTTATTATACATAATCTTTAAAACTATTAAATAATCTATAAAGATATGGGTTTGTTTGATAATATGCTAAAAAGTGGTGAAAGTCTTTTTAAGAATGCAGTTGCTTTAGACTATGATTTTCATCCTAAAATAATAAAGTATAGAGAGAATCATCAGTTCCATATAGCATCATGCATAAAGCCATTATTTGATGGTAGAAATGGGAAAAACTTAATTATTATTGGACAGCCTGGAGTTGGAAAAACAGTCTGTATAAAAAATGTATTACAAGAATTGGAAGAAAAAAGTGATGATATTAAATGTATCTACGTAAACTGCTGGAAAAAAGATACTACGTTTAAGATTCTGGTTGATATATGCGAACAGGTTGGTTATTCATGGGTGCATAATAAAAGAGCTGATGAACTACTACAAAGTGTTGTTGCTATCATAAATAAAAAATCTGCTGTTATTGTACTTGATGAGATTGATAAAGCGACAGAATATTCTGTATTATATTCTTTACTGGATGAGATTTATAGAAAGACAATTATTCTTATTACTAATGATGAAGAATTTTTAAATAAATTAGATGTTAGAATAAAATCAAGACTGACACCAGATAGTTTAGTTTTTGAACCTTATACACAAGAACAAACTTTAGGAATATTAAAACAGAGAATGGAATTTGCTTTTGTTCCCGGGGTTTTTAGTGAAGAGGCTTTTCATGAAGTTACAAAAAAAAGTTTTGATATGAAAGATATTAGAAGTGGATTATTTTTAATGAAAGAAGCAACTGAAATTGCTGAAGCTGCTTCAATGAAGTTAGTTACTTATGAACATGCAAGAAAAGCAATTGAACAGATTGATAAGTTTAAGAGTAAGTCTATTAATAAATTAGATGATAAACAACAGAAACTTCTTGATTTGATAAAAGATAATTCAGGAAAAAGTATAAGCGATATTTACAGAGCTTACAGCGAAAAGGGAGGAGAAAAAAGCTACAGAACTTTCCATAGAAAATTACAAGATTTGGAGAAAGCAAATATGGTTAAGATAACTGAAGACAATCAAGGAAACGATGGAAGAGTAAAAAAAGTGGAATTTTCAACTATTAAGACTTTGGATGAGTTTTAGAAATATGTTTTCTTGTTTAGAAAAAGTTAAATATATGCTTTGGTGAATCTTATTATGATTTATCCACCTGTTGTTGTAAAAGAAGAGACTGATTTTGAATATACAGTAATCTTAGAGATGATTGGGGGTTATGTTGCTGATAACCAGTATGGAAATCCCCAAAGTGGAATTTCTTTAGATAAATTCCAACCAAGTTGGGAAACTAAATGGAGAAGAGAATTTGGTCATGTTACTTTTTATAATCCTGGTCGTGGTAACAGAGAAACATTAATAGGTATTGAAGAAGAGAGTATGACTGATAAAGCTGCAAATGCAAAATGTTTAGAACTTCTAATTCAACTACCTGATATCAGCAACCAGAGAGAACACTGGATAAAGAGAAGAAGTACTACTGCACTGGAGAAAATAGATAAACCTAAAAGTCCTTCTTAATTGCTTTTATTATCTTTTCTTTCCTAATATTATTCTTTGCAATGTTTGTTAATTCTCTTACGAATTCATCTGCCTGCTGTCTAATTTCATCTATTTTTTTTCCAGAAATGTGTTTTACTTCACCATGTGTTATTTCTTTTGTTAATTTTCTTATATCCTCAAACCAAATAGGATATTTTTTTGATAATATTTTACTGTCTACAAAAACATGCATAAGAAAATCTGAAATATGCTCTGGTGATGGAGGAACTTCTCCTTCTGACATCAACGCTGCATGTGCTGCATCAACCATTCCCCAATATATCATCTCAACTGAAAATAAAATACTGTTGTTTCCTTTCCAAGTATTTTCATAAGCTCTGGTCATTGCTGTAAATATTGCTTCAGGAGTTGGTCTTATTCTTCCTTTTGCTAGTAAAACCTTTAAAGGCTCAAAGAAACCACCAAAGTCAATTAAAGGCTGACCATATCTTATAACATTGATTATTAATGGATCTCCTGCCTTAACTTCTTCCCAGAATGTTGTTAATGTGACTGTACTGATGTGTAGTTTTTTATTATAATTTTGCTTTTCTGCTAATCTCTGCAATTCTGTCCTATACCACCCTATTAATTCAGAATCCCAATTAATTGTACAGTCATCAACTATTAATATAATATCAATATCAGATTTTTCATGATCCAATTGCTTAGTTACAGAACCAAATAATACAATTGATTTTATTACTTCTTGAAACTGCTTGTATGCTTTGGTTGCAAAATCATATGCAATCTGGTAATTATTTTCTAGCTTGGTTTCTTTTTTTTCTTCTTTAGAAGTAGTTTTCTTCTTTACCAAATTTACACCCCTTTTACAAATTAAATAAGTAATGTATTATATATAAAGTTACTGATTTGGTGTTTCACTGAACCTAGATTTTTCCCCACCAACTGCACCACCAAATGTCCTTGGCAGTGTTGAGAAACTTGAACCGTAAAGGTTGAAATGCTGCTGTGGATATTCTAAGTGCATAACTTCATATGGTGATGACTGGAATCCTGGCCATCCTCCTCCACCTGATCCACCATAAATAGGTGTGCCTAAATATTCTAATGCAACTGGGAATGATGCTTTCTTGAATGTGTTTATAAAACCACCACCTTCTTCTATAAATCTTCCTTCAAACTTCTCTTTTTTAATTTCTGCAATAATTTCCTTAAGAGGAACATTCCCCATTCCTAATGCCAAATGAGAATCAAAGAAACCAAAGTTGTCTGTTAAATGGGTATGCTTTAACATTGCGCCGCCTTTTATCATTTCTTTTGTTTCTTTTAATACTAATTCTTTTAATTCCTTTTCAGATAATCCTGCCTGCCTCATTGCATTAATATGACCTACATCCCATGTAACACCTATATGCTGATCAGCAAACTTCCTAGCTTCTTTTTCGCCAACACCTTGACATTTTAATTTTTTTACTGTTTCATCTCTTGCTAATTCTATTGCAGGTCTCAACTCTCCAGCTCTTGATAATGCTGTTTCTGGGAAGAAATTTTCTATTGCAAATGTAGGACTAATTTTCCCTTGTTTTTCAAAATTATTAAAGGCATGAACCATAACATTTGAAACTGTTTCTGCAGTTTTTTCCTGAGCAAATTCATCAATAGGAACTAATATTTCTGGTGAAGGAAGATGTGCTACTCTTTCAACTAAAACATTCTTCTGATGAATTCTTAATGCTGATTCTTGAGTTCTTAATTTTTCTAACTCAGTCTGTTTCACTTCATCTTCCATTTTTTGATCTTTTATCAACTGAATTTCTTTTCTTCTTAATTCTTCTATCTTTTTATTAATAGTTGTGAAATCTTTCTTCATAGAATCAATAACTTGTTTTCTCTCAGGATCTATTTTTCCGTGTTTCTGAAATTTATCATATAATGAATCTATCGCTGAGATTAAGTCACTGTCTGTTTCTTCAATCTGTGCTTTAATTGTACTGACTTCTTGTAAATTATAACCTATAATTGCTTTATTTCTTTCGTATGCTCTTTGATACTGGGGATCATTAAGTAAACCTGTTTTTTCAATTGCCTGATTTTCTGCTGCTTTTGTTAATGCTTCTTCTTCCTTTTTTGCAGCCCTTTCTTCTTTTTCTAGAATAGCATTATGCTGAGCAAATAATTTTAATTTTTCATCATCCCATTGCTTTATGTTTCTATTATGTAAACTCCTGTAAACATCCCATATTTCTTGCTCGCCTTCTTTACCACCTAGAGAATATTTTTCATGATGCTGTACAAATGAAATTTCTCCTGTGTCTTTGTTAACGACTGCCATCGCTCTCAAACCTATATCATCAGGCCATTTCTCTGCGCCTTTGAAACCAATAATATTTCCTTCATTGTCTTTTATTTGTTTGCTTCTTTTCAATCCTTTCTCCCATTCATGTGCCATTGAGTCCGGTGCTGCTGAATGCAATACAATAGGAATAGAATCTTTTGTACCTTCTGTCATTTTGCCAGCTCTATCAAATAAAGATTGCAGGAAAAGTTCATTTTTCTTCCTATGATTTTCTGAGAAAAATTTTCCACCTTGAAAACCTGAAGGATCAACTAGAGGTGCATGTAGTGATGGTCTTGTACCAGTAAGTTTTGATAATCTTCTTATCTCATCAAAATGCTGTATAGGAATACTTTCAAAAGTTTCTTGCTTTAATGCACCAACCTCAATATTCTTCATACCTTCATTTACTTTCTTTCCAAATTCTTCTAACTGGTTTGGAATAAAGGGATTTGTAGTAGAACCTAGTCTAGCTGCACATGTATCATACCTGCAGTCCATTGAATTACTGTAACTTTTGTAAAATGGCATAGTATAATCTTATATGTGAAAGTTTATAAAAATTACTAATCTGGGATGTCTATCATTCCATGAGCTTTTTTGTATACATAATAGATAATATGGCACATAAAGTCTGCTTTTTCCTTGGCTACTTTCATTACTTCTTTCTCCATCCAGCTAGTTTTAGGCTGTGGTTTTAACAATTCCTTAAATGGAATTAACTCTCCTAAACCTGAAAATGCTCCCTTGAATGGATTTGTCAATATAGGTTCTTTCTTTGCTTTTGTCTTTTCTTCTCTTTTCTCACCATACACATTTTCTTTGATGTATTTTTCTATATCCTTGCTTAGACTTTGAAGACTTACTGAAACCCACTGTTCAACTAACTCTAAATCTTCGTAAAGTTCCTGTTTTTCTAAAATACTTAATTCAATATCATCCATAGCATAAGAACTAAATTTCATTTCTGTCCTACCTGCATGAATATAATGTCTGCCACCTCTCCCTTCAACAGCCTGAGGTACAGTCCTAAAACTTAGTTTAACCATAATTACAGCATAGAATTTTTTGTTTGTTTTTATTTTCTTAAATGATTCCCTAACATTACCAGGTTGAATTTCTGCTTTACCAAAAAAGTTTAATTCCATTTCCAGATTAGAGAAAGCATTAACTATATTAGGGGTTTTGAAATCTTTCATTTTAAGTTTTTGTGCGGCGATTAGATATGGTTTTACCCAACTAGCATAAAGTTTTAATGCACCAACTTGAGATTTAAGATAAGCTTTTTCAAGGTTAAACCTATTTTTTAATTCCACTTCACTTCTATTCACCCAACTGTTAAAATTATCTAGTTTTATTTTCAGTATTCTCTTTACTCTCTCATTCAAGTCAAGTTGATCAATACTTTTGTCATTTTCTATAATAAGAAATGCATCCCTTAGTGTTGCAAAATTTAATTCCTGCGATAATGCATTTATACTCCCCCTTCCAGCCCTTACATCAACATTGTCCATCCATATCCCTTTCAATGCCAATTCTCCACGTCTCTTTTCATCATAAGATTTTGATCTATAATCATCGTAATTCTGTATTCTTATTTCAAATTCATTCAAATCATAAATTAAATTAAGAATACTTTTTATTACAACATTTATAGCTCCAAGATATTCCATTGCCTTAGCCTGCATCTGTGTTGTCCTAGCACCCATTTCTCCAAAGTAACCAGATGTAATTGAAGCTTCAAATTCTTCTTTTCCTTTGGGAACATCTAAACCTAATCCACCAGGAGCTTTATCTCTCATGAAATCAAGAAGCCAGAAATAAATATGTTCTAATCCTTCTGATAATGAATCATAAATCAAATTATATTCAGTTGGTTTTTTTGATTTCAATAATGGTTCATATGCCAACCCAACTATCTCTTTCTGTATATTTTCATAATTCTTATTTTTAATAAATTTCTTTAGAAAACTTAATTTTTCATCGTCTTTTTTAAACTGATTAAGCTTCTCTTTTATGTCCTCCAGACTTAAAATCTCCTCTTTTTCTCCCATATCCAAAGGTATTTATATTCAATTATATATAAATATTATTGTATGGGTGTTTTTGATATTTTTAAGAAGAAAGAACCTGATTTTGGGGTTGAAGAAGAACCTTTACGTAGATTACGTTCTGATGAAGTTGAAATGTCAAAGCCAAAATTTACAGAAGATTTTGCTCCTAGACCACTTGCTTTTACTTCTGGAAAGGATGTAAGCAATGAGGTGATTAATGCTAAACTTGATTCTGTTATTAATAAATTAGAACTTATGGATAAACGATTACAAGATATTGAGAAGATTGCTAAGGAAGAATGAAAAAATTAATTTTTATACCTTTATTTGTACTTTTAGATTTTATTACTAAATATTTATTTAAAGAAAAAGCTGTTATGAATACTGGAATTGCTTTTGGACTTTTTGAAGGAAATAATTTTTTATGGATTATTGTTAGTTTAATTGTAATTGGTGTTCTTATTTATTATTATAAAAAAGAGAAAGATATTAGGTTAGCATTAATGTTAATACTTTCAGGTGCTGTTGGAAATCTTATAGATAGAATATTGTACAATGGTGTTATTGATTTTATTGACTTTGGTTTTTGGCCTGCTTTTAATCTTGCTGATGCTTACAATACTATAGGTGTTGTTATGATACTCTGGATCTGGTGGAAGAAGTAATTATCTATTCTCAATAACACAAACCCTTTTATCTATGCTATGAAGATCTTTCTTTATTTCATAAACATCTTTCACTAGTGTATCAATCTTATTCCCATATCCACCTAATTTATGAATAAAATTTCCAATCTCTTTTGTAATCCCAACTAAAGCACCAAAACTTACTATATATGGAATCATCTTAACTAAATCTGGTGTATGAATATATCCTAAATCCTTTAAAATTAACCATATAAATAAAATAGTAATACATACCCAAAATACTACCAAACCATTTATGTTAAATTTTATTTTCACCATACTAAATTCTATAGATGTTAAAGTTTATATGCGTTTATGCATTCTTTCAGAAAATAACTACAGATTTATTTAGTTCTAGTAGTGATTGGGGTGTAAATATGTGACTAGAAAGATTTTTAAGCCTGTTAAAGGTTTAATTCAATTATGGATATTGAGAAAAGATTCCAATTGCTGAAAAGGAATACCCAAGAGATAATAACAGAAGAAGAATTAAAGAAACTTTTAAAAGAAAAGAAAAAACCTGTTGTTTATTTAGGAACTGCTGTTACAGGTCAACCACATATAGGTTATTTTGTCTGGGTTTTAAAATTAGCTGATTTTATCAAAGCAGGATTTAAAGTGAAATTATTACTAGCTGATCTACATGGTGCCCTAGATAACACTCCTTGGGATGTACTTGAAAAAAGATACAAATATTATTCTGCTATAATTCCTTTAATGTTTAGGTCTGTTGGGGCTGATGTTAAAAATCTTGAGATCGTTAAAGGGTCAAGTTTTCAATTAAAGAAAGAATATGTATTAGATGTACTGAAGATGTCAACTTTCTGCTCTGTTAATGACTGTAAAAGAGCTGCATCTGAGGTTGTGAAATTTGGAGACAATCCTATGCTATCTGGATTGATATACCCAATAATGCAGGCACTTGATGAGGTATATCTTGATGTTGATGTCCAATATGGGGGAATAGATCAAAGAAAGATTCTTGTTTTTGCTAGAGAAAATTTACCTAAGTTAGAATATAAAGCTAGAGTTGAATTTATGACTCCATTAATTCCAGGATTAGTTGGAAAGAAAATGAGTGCTTCTGATCCTAAATCTAAGATTGATTTATTAGACGATGAAAATAAAGTATTTGATAAAGTAAAAGAAGCTTATTGTATTGCTGGAGAAGTTGAAGACAATGGTGTTTTAGCTTTTTTGAAATATGTTGTCATGACTATTAAAGAGGATAAGAAAGAAATGTTTGTTGTTGAAAGGCCTGCTAAATTCGGAGGAGATTTGAAATTTAAGAATTATTTAGAGATTGAGAAGGCTTTTGTTGATAAAAAATTACATCCTTTAGATTTGAAAAACGCAGTTGCTAAAGAAATTAATAAATTATTAGCACCTATCAGAAAAAATAAAGAGATTGAAAAGATCAAGAAAGTAGCTTATGCTTGAGATTGCCTAGTTCTATATTCTCTTTCTAATCGTCTTATTGCAGTAAGTTCATCTAATGGATATTCGCATAGATCTGAGAATATTTGTAAAAGTGAATCATCGATATCAGATAATTTATGTCCAGTACCAAATACATGTTGACCCATAGCCCATCTTGATCTAAAAATAACTGAAGAATCAAGATAAATAGCAACCATATCTATTGTACCTTTATTTCCTGCAATTAATTCTATTGTTGGTACTACACAATAAGGTGGTTTTTCATTTAGCTGATATTTTCCCATAAAATTGTGAGAATAATAACCTTTAAAAAGATTACCGTCATACTAGAATATGAAGGTAGGATAGTTGACTTACGGTTTAACTGAGGAAAGTCTGCCCACCAAGGATAAGGACCTGAATAATGAGGTATGAGATCCTGAAAACATGCCACTTTCTGTAGTGGGAAGTTATGGCAACATAAGGCAACGTAACAGAAACGAAACGGCCTTTGGAATAATGGGATGATATGGCGAACTGTGACTGCGAAGCACAGGAGTTAACCCATTGACGTCTCCAAAAGGAAACGGTGAAACGGACGACCTGGCTGGTGCAAGCCTGAATGGCGCTAAGTAGAATGTCAACACACAGTATCGGTAAATCTTATGATTTGCTTTGGCTGTGACAAAAGGCAGCTTATTTCCTACCTTCAATTAATTTTAAATACTATCATTTCTAAAAAAGATTATGAATAAGATTTTAAAATTGATAATCATTGCTGTAATTATCATTGTATATTCCTTATTTATTTCAGGATTAAAAACTAGAGATGATAGTAAATTAATTTGTGATAAACCATACATACAAGTTGGAACAGGATGCTGTCTTGATAAAAATGATAATAGAATATGCGATAAAGATGAAAATAAAGTAACAGCAAAAGTTGTTCAAAAAGTTACAGAAAAAAAAGTAGTAGATAAAGGAGATTTTAAAATTGTTTATAAAGACAGCCAGAAATATGCAAAACTAAAAACATTATTTGAAAACACTAGGATGTTTGATAATATCTTAAATAGTGTAAATAAAAAAGTAGCACTCCCTAATGATATTAATATTAATTTTTTGGAATGCGGAGAAGCTAATGCTTTCTATCAAGAAAACCAAATAACAATGTGCTATGAATTAATAGAAAAAGTTGCACAGACATTTACAGCAGCAGTTAATACTGAGGAAGAACTTGATACTGCAATGAGAGACACTACTTCGTTCCTGCTTTTCCATGAAATTGGACATGCATTAATAGATGTACTCCATTTACCTACTACTGGGAAAGAAGAAGATACTGCAGATCAATTAGCAACATGGGCTATTACAGATACAGGGGAAGAAGGTGAACAAATTGTACTTAATGCTGTAACTTGGTTCTACTTAAACGGGGCTAAAGATAAAAAAGTTGATGATCTTTTATTCTGGGACCAGCACTCATTAAACCAGCAAAGATTTAGTGATATAACCTGCCTTGTTTATGGGAAAAATCCTAAACATTCTTATTTAGTAGAAAAAGGAATACTGAAAGCTGAAAGAGCTGTAGAATGCACTGATGAGTATCAAAGAATAAACAAATCCTTTAATATATTACTGAAACCTTACTTAAAGTGATAACTTCAGCACCAAAATTAATTTAAATGAAAAATAAATATTAAAATTATGAATATTAAAACATTAGAAATAAAAGAGATAAGTCTAGTTCAGTTTAGTCCAAAAACTCAACAAATGATAATAGAAGTGCAGTTTACTAATGATACTCCTTTAACATTTAACATGGTTCTTGAAAGAGATACGAATAATATGGTTAACAAGATAATTACTCTAATAAAAAAGGAGAAAAAACCTAAATCAAATGCTTTCAGCGATGATTTTCTTGGAGGGGTTTCTTTGCTACAAATTGTTAATGATGAAGAAGAGCTAACTGAATGGACTAATAAAGGATTTGCAAGAATACAACAGAATGTATGGAACTTTAAAAGAACTCAAGAAGCTAGCACTTATATGAGGCAGCTTGAAAGAATGACGACGATGAAAGAAGTCCTTTACTCTAAGAAACGATAAATTAATAAGGGAAACCTTTTTACTTAATTTCATGGCAAAAGATAATAAAATACATCTACCTTCATCAGGAGGAGGACTTGTAAACTATCAAGAAGATCATAAAACTAAATTCGCTATTGACCCTTATATTGTTCTCGCTGTTATAGTTATTGTTACTTTAGTAGAGATATATTTATATAAATTTGGTGCCAGATAGCTTTTTATATATGGTTGAATTCTCTTTTTAATGCTATGATGCCAGGAATGAATCCTCGAGATTTAAAATCTGCAATGAAAAGATTAGGTATCAAGCAAGAAGAAATTGATGCTACAGAAGTGATAATCAAAACTAAAGATAAAACTTTAGTGATTAAAAATCCGCAGGTTTCTAAGATTAATATGATGGGACAGGATAGTATACAAATTGTTGGTGATATTCAAGAAGTTAGCATGATAACTGATGAAGATATTAAAACTGTAATGGAACAAGCTAATGTTGACAAAAAAACTGCTACGAAGGCATTAGAAGATAATAATGGAGACCTTGCAGCAGCAATATTAGAATTAAGTGAAAATGGAGGTTGAAATATTTAAACAAAAAGCAAACAGACTCTTCCAGACCGCAGACCATTTAACTTATATGGTTTATCCTATGATTAAAGATAACAAACTGCTTATGGCTATTGTTAAAGACTTAAATGATGCTAATAAATGCGCAATTGATATTATTATTGATAATGAAAGAAGACAAAAAAGAATCAAGGCATTACCTGATAATTTCCATACAAAACTTGTAGCATTCAGGCAACATTGTGCTGCAAGATATGGGGTTGGTGATGATATAATTCAAAGTATATCGGAGTTGAGGGAAATAGTAGAAGAACATAATAAAAGTGTGATGGAGTTTTCAAGAAAAGATAAATTCTTAATTTTTTCAGAAGGATATGAAAAGATGAAAACTATTGAATTTTCAAAACTTAAAAATCATTTAAGTAAAACACGAAAACTGGTGGAGGTGATTAATTCTATAAAATGATTGAGGACATGATAGAAAGCGCGGATGAAGAATTGAAGAGGGCAGACCATTTAATAACAGTATCACTAAAGATCTCAAGAACATGCGACGTAATGAAAAATGCAATAGACAGGCTTGTTACTACTTATGAGGCTTCTTTTGAAGAAGTTCTTGAGTTCATGGAAGAAAAACGTATGATTAAAGAAATCCCTAAATCCCCTAAACAAAAGATCAAATTGGTCAAAGATAAGATAGGAAGGGGTCAATTCAATAAATTTATAAGACACTACAATACCATGAAAAAAGTCTCTATAGCTGATTGTAAATCTATAGGTGAGTTCAGAAAGGGACTAACATTGATAACAAAAGCAAAAATAGAGATTCATGTTGATACACCTAAACTACTGGAGTGGTTTAAGGAAACTAAACAAGCAAGAAAATTCATGGTTGATTGGATTAAAGAAAAATGGCAAGAATAATCGCGTGTGCAGGGGGAAAAGGTGGAGTCGGAAAGACAACAACAGTAATAAACCTCGGTGCTGCTTTGACTTCATTTGGAAAGAAAGTCACTATTGTTGACGCAAACTTAACTACACCAAATATAGGAGTATACTTGGGAGTGCCTATGGTTCCTGTTTCCTTACATGATGTACTAAGAGGAAAGAAAAGTATATCTGAAGCTGTTTACTTACATAAATCTGGAACAAGAGTGGTTCCTGCTAGCATCGCATTAAGTGATTTGAAGAAGGTTGATGTAAGTAAATTACCTGAGGCAATAAGAGGATTGAATGGGACTTCTGATTTTATTCTTGTTGATGTTGTTGCCGGGTTAGGAAAAGAAGCATTGAACACAATAAAGTCTGCTAATGAAATTCTTGTTATAACCAATCCTGAGATGCCGGCTGTAACTGATGCATTAAAAACAATAAAATTATGTGAAGAATTAAATAGGCCTGTAATAGGGGTTGTTGTTACTAAAACAAATTCCAAGAATGCTGATATGGATATTAATGATATAGAAATGATACTTGAAAGACCAATTATAGCTGTTGTTCCCGAAGATAGAGCAATTAAATTTTCACAAGCACAAAAAGATGCTGTAATTAACAGCCATCCTCAATCTGCTTCTTCAATACAATACAAAAAATTAGCTGCTAAGTTAATTGGGGAAGTTTATGAAGTTGAAATGCCTAAAGAAGAAGGTAATATTATTGATTCAGTCTTGCGATTCTTAGGTTTTAAGGAGTAGGTCTAACTTCTTTTGATTTTAAATATCTTGAAAAAAAATCTGAACAATATGTTCCAAAACTATCTGCCTCACCTCGTTCAGGATTATGGTTTTTATAACATCTTTCAGGATCGTCATAGAAACATAATAATGCCCATTCTTCATTTGATTCTGCACGTGTTGCAGTTCTTTCACTAACTCTACTGTATAGTTCTCTCCTTCTAGCTAAAATAGCTTCCATGTCAATTTCATCTAATCTTGGTAAATTAACCATAATATTGACTAAATACAAAAAAATATAAATCCTACTATTCAAAAGAGAGTGATGAAAAAAGTAATTTTAATTATCTTAAGCTTACTTATACTTGGATGTCAGAATGTTAAAGTAGAAGAAAAACATACTGATGATATTAAAATTTGTGCTCAAGTTATTACATATGCTAAGAATCCTGAAACCATGAATTGTGAAGAATTTCCGACACCCTGCGCAGTTCCTAAAGATTGGGAGATCTGTGAAAACGAAATAACTGCTGATGCTGTGAGAAATAGAACTTATATTGTAAAACATGTTGGAATAGGTCAAAGTTTTGCTGAGTAGTTATGCTCTTGGGATTCTTGGAACATCATTTGCGATTGTCCCGTATAGACGATCTCTTAATCCCCAGTAAATTCTTGCACCAGTTTTATATTCCTCGGAGATATAAAATAAGCCAATACATCCTTCCGTACGTTTAGCAACTTCTTTTAATTGGCGACCTAATTCTGTTTCATTTCCAGGATTTTCTTGAATCTCTAATACAGCCTCTAAAAATTGTTTACTAGTAATTACCATAAAATTTAGAATAAAGAGATTATTAAAAGCTTTGTGGTCATAGAAAACCTATAACTTTCTATATTCTTTCTGCAATAATAAAGCGTCTTTTTCTATCAAAGGACTTTCTGAGACTATAACTCCTTTAGCCTTAAAATCTTTTAACGCTCTCAACATTTCTTTATAATTAAAACTTGATTCTGCGAATGGAATATGACTTCTTTCACCTTTATCTGTGAATTCTATTCCTGATGCCTGAATATGCATATTATTAATAATGGTCTTACCTAAGCCTTTTTCTAATTCTGCTAATAAATTTGAAAAATCTCCGTAAGAATTATATTTTCCATTGTATCTAGCATGATAATGTGCAAAGTCAATGCATGGAAGAACATTCTCTACTTCCTGAGATAATTTTATTATTTCTTTTAAATTACCCCATTGTGTTTCTTTGCCAGTTAATTCTGGCCTAATAATTATCTTTACACCCTCATCATTTAACTTTTTTAGAATTTCTTTAAGATTTGATTTTATACTTGTATAAACTTTTTCTGAATCTTGTTTCATGTAAAATCCAAAATGAAATGTAATACTCCAGCCTCCACATTCGTAAATCCGTGCTGCTTGTGAGTGAATTATTCCTTTTGTTTTTCCTAGTTTTGCAGGATCATTTGCATTTAAGTTTATATAATAAGAACCATGACAAGTTAAAATAATATCATTCTTTTTTGCTATTTCTTTTATTTCTGGTGCAACCTCTTTACTTATGTTTGTTCCTCTTGTGAATTCTATTTCAAATGCATCCAAACCTAATTTTTTTGTTTGTTTTATTCCATTTAAAGTATTTACCGGCTTTGGTGTTGATAATGGAATTCCAGGTGTGCCAAATCTTAATTTGTCCATTTTACCATAAACTGCCTGTTTTTCCATAAATAATTAATAATCCAAAAAGTAATGCTACAATAGCTGCTAGATACCATGGACCCATATCACCTAAATAAATATCTATTCTTTTAAATATTGTCATTTTATTTTTCCTCCTAACCATGCTATAAATAATAGTGTTACTAATATATAAATAATTAGAAATAATCCTGTTTCTAAACTAGAAAAACCAAATTCTAGTAAAAGTGTACCTAAAGCTCCAACCACACCGATAATCGTCCCATATGCTATTACAGCTGTTGATAATTCCATTAAATTGGTCATACTATTTTCTAAGATGTCAAAGTTAATATGAGTTTATGCTTCAAAAGCGAAAAAAACTAGAGAATTGTTTAGTTTTAGTAGTGAAATTAAGACTGCGTCGCTTTCGAGGGTTGAAGGGAGAATCCCTTCTACAATTTTATTTCTTTAAAGTACAAATTAATCTACATGGTACTAATAATAAATCTAAAGCATCTAAGATATTAATTGTAACTATATCAGAACTTAAAAGTGCTTTTGTTGATGCACCTTCTTTTTCTATAACACAAATACCTATAGCTGATTTTTTTAATGCCTTTGTATCTATTAAACCATTTCCAATATAAACTATATGATTGTTACCTATTGAATTAATAAATTCTATTTTCTCTTTTTTACCATGAACAACTTTAATATTAATTGCCAGATTATGAAGAACTTTTTCTGCATTATGATGCTGATCTCCAGTTAAAACGTAAATGTCTAATAATTTTGATAATTTTTGTATTTTCTCTTTTACCCCTGTAATTAATTTCCCATCTATAGCTATTGTTCCATTAAAATCTAAAACCAAATCTTTTATTCTGTAAGTTTTATTACCTGGAATTTCTAAAGTTAACATATAATGTAAATTGGTTCGTTAATCTATATAAATATAGCGACCAAAACCTATATAAACAAACAAATATTACTATTTAATGAGTCACAAAATGGCTGGTGGTTTTATTCATACAAGGTCTCAGGACCAATAGAGAAGTTTTTTCTTGTAAGGATTTTAATGAATTAGGCGTTAATTCTCAAGAATTTGAGCAGTATGGAGGCCGTAGTTTAATGGTTAGAAGAACTTTATTTGTTCTGACCAAAATGAGGGACTGTGGATCCCTAGACGGGAGTTCGATTCTCCTCGGCCTCTCCATTATCACAAAAGGAGGAGAAAAATGGAACTACAATTAGCTAAAGGTGTTAAGGATACTGATCCTCAAGAGAAGATTGTACAACAAAAAGTAGTTGATATACTTAGAAAAATATTCGAACTGTACGGCTATCTCCCATTAGATACTCCTATTCTCGAAAGATTTGATGTTTTAGCTTCGAAATATGGTGGCGGTGCTGAAATACTAAAAGAAACTTTTAAACTTAAAGACCAAGGCGGAAGAGATTTAGCATTGAGATATGATCTTACTGTTCCTTTTGCTAGATATGTTGGGA
Organism: Candidatus Woesearchaeota archaeon; assembly: GCA_964616675.1. GTDB lineage: Archaea > Nanobdellota > Nanobdellia > SCGC-AAA011-G17 > GW2011-AR18 > CAZTRI01. The sequence goes on along the minus strand of CAZTRI010000029.1, from coordinate 2,651 downwards.
TGAACAAAGATTTGAAGCTACCTTTTAAAAGATACCAGATTGGTGAAGTATTTAGAGATGGGCCAATAAAATTAGGAAGATATCGTCAGTTCTGGCAATGTGATATTGATGTTGTTGGTGTTAAATCCATGAAGATTGATGCTGAATTTATTGAAGTGTTTAATAAAACATTTGATGAATTAGGATTGAAAGTTGAAGTTAAAGTAAACAACAGAAAGATACTTGATGATATAATGAAAAAGATTGGTGTTCAAGACGGTACTGATATTGTATTAACATTAGATAAAGTGGCAAAAATTGGTGAACAAGAAGTAAAGAAAGAATTGCAGCAGAAAGGACTTGATGAGAAGAATATTAATTATTTACTTAAATTAATGAGCTTAAAAGGAACAAATAAACAGAAGATTGTAGAATTAAGAAAGGAGCTTGGTGATGCTGATGGCTTAAAAGAAATTGAAGAGATTATGAAATATAGTAATAAATTTACTTTTGATGTTTCTCTTGCAAGAGGGTTATCATATTATACTGGAACAATTTATGAGGTATACTTGAAGAACAATCCTATTAAATCCTCTGTAGCTTCTGGGGGGAGATATGATAGAATGGTAGGAGAATTTCTTGGAACTAAACAAGAATATCCAGCAGTAGGAATTTCTTTTGGATTATCTGTTATCTGTGATGCTATTAAGAAAGAAGATAAAAAGACTAATACCCGGGTTTATGTTATTCCTATTAAAACAAATTGTACTGAAATTGTAAAAAAATTAAGAGATTCTGGAATCAATACAGATTTGGATTATGGTGATAAAGGCGTTAGCAGGAATTTAGATTATGCAGGTAAATTAGGAATACCCTATGCACTAATTATTGGGGAGAAAGAGGTTAAATCTAAAAAATTTACTCTTAGGGATATGAAAACTGGGAAGGAAAGAAAATTAGCCTTAACACAAATAATTAATTTATTAAGAATAAATAAGCTTAAATAATTTTCTTATTGATAAACATATAATGATAAGAAAGTTATATAATTGGTATTTGAGAAGAAAGACTGATAATGCAATTGTAGCTGGAGAATTTGGTCACGCAGTGAATCTTGTAAAAAAAATTTCTGATTATTCTGATCAGGAAGAAGCTACTTATTATGGGTTATTTTTTTATGCGATGAAAAGAATGCATAATAATGACTCTGAATTTACAATAGTAGTTACACGTGATAAAGATGAATATGAAAAGTTTAGGAGTATTGTCGGTGTTGCGAATAGTAAAAGGATTCTTGTGTATCATGATGAAATAAGTGATTTAATAAGCGGGGAATCTATAAAGACAGCTGTAGATTTAATGATAGAACCAGATAATCCATTACTTAAATTTTTAAAACAAAATAATAGTGGAGAAGTTGCTACAAAATGAACTTGGAAAAGATTGTATTACTTGGGATTGGATTTATATTTTTAGGCTTTATTCTTGTCTTTGTAGGTTCAATCTTTGGAGCTGGTTCTAAGGATTCTAAAATACAAACTGCAGGAGGATTCTTTATAGGGCCTTTTCCTGTGTTTGGATTTGGAGATAAGAAATTGTTCTATTTATTTTGGGTTATTGCTATAATACTCTTTGTATACTTTACTTTCTTCTTTAGAAAACCTTAAATTATCCTTTTTTATAACCTAATTATGAATATAAGTAAGGAAGTTATAAAAAATATTTCTTTATGTTTATTAGTAATAATTATTTGTTTAGTTGTATTTGAACTTGTAATTAGGTTAATTTACGTAGGTTCTTTTTCTATAAATTGTAAAATGGTTAGTAATCCAGATAGTTTAATAGAAAATGTACCCAAAAATGGTTGGGGTTTGAAGAAAAATCTTGATTCTTGTTATTTTTTAAGAGGAAAATTTGTAAGGATTAAGACCAACGATAATGGAAATAGGGCCACAAAAAATATTTCAGAAAATAAAGAAAATTTTAGGGTCTTACTTTTAGGGGATTCTTTCGTAGAAAACTATGGTGTCAGTGATGAAAATATTATGTCAACGAAATTGCAGGAATTTTTAGGAGATAAATATGAAGTAATAAATACAGGTGTAAGAGGTTATGGTACTGATCAAGAGATATGGATCCACGTAAATTATCTCAAATATCAACCAGATTTAGTTATATTCTATGTGTTTTTAAATGATTATAGTGATAATATAAATGCCTTAAATACTAAGGATAATTTTGAAATGGAATATGTACCCTCTGAAATTAAAGACACAAATTTTTATGTTTCACCTGAGAATGTATTAAATGCAATTAAGAATGTTAATCTTATACGAAGTAGAGGAATAATGGATCCTGAAATAAAACAATATGACGAAAAATGGTATGATAATTTCATAGGAAAATATTTTTTGACTGAATTGATTAATAATATGAAAAGCAAATTTAATAATAAAAATAAGATAAAACAAGATGGAGATATTTTTGAAAGAACACATGGAACTATGGTCTATAATTATAAAGGAAAATTAGAAGATATCCAAAAAAAATGGAAAAATAAAGGGATTTTTATGACTTGGAGGTTATTTCACGAAATAAAAACAAAAAAATCGGATAGGAAAATACTTTTTATTAATGTGCCTGCACGATATCAACATGATAAAAAATACCTA
>CAZTRI010000028.1:0-14127 GCA_964616675.1 Candidatus Woesearchaeota archaeon | reverse complement strand
GTTAATTTAAAAAAAATAATTGAAAAGAAATTTCTTGTTAAAACTAAGATTGAAAATGATGCTAACTGCTTTGCACTTTCTGAATTAAGGTATGGTGCTGGTCGAGATTATAAAAATATTGTTGGAGTTATTCTTGGAACAGGAATTGGTTCTGGAATAATAATAAATGGACATCTTTATATTGGTGCTAATGGTGGTGCTGGTGAGATTTGGCATAATAAGATATTTAATGGGAAAGATTTTGAAAGCATGTGCGGAGGTCCTGCACTAGTTAAAAGGTATAAGGAATTAACTGGAAAAACATCAACGCCTGTTGACATACTTAAAGATAAAAAGATAAGAAGTGAATGGCATGAAAATCTTGCTAAGGGATTTGCTGGTATAATAAATACTTTAAATCCTGAAATTGTAGTTGTTGGAGGGGGAATGGCACAAGCGGTTGATTTTAGAGAATTGAACAAGTTAACAAAGAAATTAGTTATACCAACTAATGAAGTAAATATCGTAGCTGCACAAGTCGGTTATGAATCTGGTGTTCTTGGTGCTGCTTCTCTTGTTTTATAGTTCTTATTTGTATTGATTTAACAAAAGGTAAAACTATTACACTTCTAATTATTGTTATAATTGCTGGAATAAAATATTATTATGATACTACACTTGGAGAATATAATGAAGTTGAAGCTTATCCTACTTGGGTGATTAATGGAAAGAAATTGGTTGGTAGGCAACCTTTAGATACCCTTAAGGCAGAGGCGGGATGTTAGAAAATTATTTAAATTCTTATTTATTAAAAAGGATATGCAAATAAGACAAAAATTCATGGGGAAGAAATATATTAGTCTAGAAGAAGCAAATGACTTACTTGAAGTTATCAGACCTAAACTGAAAATGTTAAAGCAATTAGAAAAAGCAATAGCAATTCTTGATACTTTAGAGATTGTTTTTTCAGATGAATTTTTAGATTTACAAGCAAATGTTAAACTAAGCAGAAAATTCCATAAATTATATGCTGAGTATTATAAAGAGATTGATTATCTTTTAAGTAATGGATGTATTGTTAAGGACGTAAGCAAAGGTTTAGTTGATTTTTATTCATTATATAATGGAAAAGAAATATTATTATGCTGGAAATTCGGAGAGGAAGAAATAGGATACTGGCATGATGTTGACTGTGGTGTTAAAGGAAGAAAACCTATTTCATTATTGAAAAATGGCTAGAATATTATTTATTATTGCACAAAAAGGATTCAGAGATGAGGAACTGTTTGAACCTAAAGAAATTCTTAAAGTTAAAGGACACAGCTGTAAAATTGCTAGTATAACAAGAAAAGAATGTGTTGGAAAATTAAATGCTAAAGTAAAACCGGATATGGCTGTAAGTGAAGTTGATCCACATGATTTTGATGCTTATGTTGTAGTTGGAGGACCTGGTGCTCCTGAATTAATTAATCATCCAGAAGTTATTGGATTACTTAAGACTGCTAAGATTCTAAAGAAAATAATTGCTGCAATCTGCATTGGCCCTATGGTTTTAGCTTATGCTGGTGTTCTTGAAGGAAGAAAGGCTACTGTATTTCCAGCTCCTGATGCCTTAGATATGTTTAAGAAAAATAAAGTAATCTATGTTAATGAAGATATTGTTGTTGATGGCAAATTCATTACTGCTCCTGGACCTAAACAAGCAACGATCTTTGGAAATAAACTTGTTGAGATATTGAAAGCATAGTTTAAACTACCATAATTCTTTTAAATTGATTTTTAACTTTTTTATATCTATGGGATTAGAAGATAGAATAGTAAGGGAGTTTGGAGTTACAAGGGCTCATGGCAATGATCTTGGTGTTGTTATGGGAGACTTACTTTTTAAAGATGTTAATACTTGTCTTTTAGAACTTGTTGCTAATTCCCATGATGCTGATGCATCTAGAGTTGATATAAGTTATGAACCTGAAACCGATTTATTAGTTCTTTCTGATGATGGTAGTGGAATGGATGAAACTGAAATAGGAAATTTCTATAGGTTAGGTGATAGTGTAAAATTAGTTGAACCTGTATCACAAAAAGGAAGGAGAAAAATTGGTAAATTTGGTGTAGCAACTTTAGTATTAAGAAGATTAGGAAGACATTATAAATTAGAAACCTCTCAAGGAGATGCTAGACTTATAACTGAGGAAAATTTTACTAGAGATGATAAAGATTATAAAAGTATAAATGTAAAAAAGTTGGGTAATAGTGATAATAAACATGGAACTGTAATAACATTAGATGAATTACAATTCACACCAGCAGATAGTAGATTTGATCTTAAAACTTTTAAAAGACGTTTAGCTGTTGAAATGCCTTTGTCTCCTGAGTTCACTGTTTATGTCAATGGACAGCAAGTTGCACCGCATGAATTTAGAACTTCAACAGAATATGTTGTTGAAGCTTCCGATAGGGCAATCGGGGAAGTTAGTGGCTCTGTCTTTTATTCAAGGAAAATTTTAGCAGAAGATGAAGCTGGAATTTTTGTCAAGGTTCATGGGAGGGCTGTTGGCGGACAGAATCTAACTATGTTTGGAAAAGGATTCCCTGCTTCTTTGGCAAGAAGAATTCATGGAGTGATACATGCTGATGGTCTATCTGAATTAGTTGGTTTTGATAGAGGTGGATTTATTGAACATCCTAAAGTTGAAAGATTAATGAAACATGTTAGAGGGGTGCTATTACAAATACAAAATGATATGAAAGTTGATGTGACATCTCAAAAACGTGATGCTGCTATTGAAGAATTTAATGATCTTTTACCTAAAATGGGAAGAGATATTGGAACATTACTAGATGATCAGCCATATGAACTTATTTTTGATAGAGAAAGAGCTGGAAAAATTTCCAGAATTGATAGAAAAGAAAAAACACTTTGTATTAATCCTGATTCACCTGTTGTTAAAGTAATGAAACAAAATAAGAGTGGAATAAGGAGAGCATTATTTGGTGCATTACAACATGCTTTGGCAATAGAAAATATGAACGCAGGTAGATTAGTAACTTATGAGACAACAACAACAAGAATTGCAAGAGAACTTTGTTACACTAAAGGCAGTGTTGGGCTAGCAGATTTATTAGTTGAAAGCGAAGATGAATTACCATTAGGAAAAAGAACCAGCCCTTCAAGATTATATGCATACAAAGAAGTTTCAAGATTAACTGGATTAGGAAATGCTGTAGTTAAAAGAGCTGTTACTGCAGGTGTTTTAAATGATAGAGGAGAAGAAAGAATAAAGGGAGAAGCGGTCATTGATTTATCTGAAAAATTAAAAGGGAAAGTAACTTTATATGATGGAGTAAGGGAAGCAATTCCAGATTATAAAACTTTTGGATATTCTGCTGATTATTCTTTGTGGCAAATTCGAGAAGAAGAAGGAATAAGAAGGTTAAAGGCTTTGGATAAATTACCAGAATGGGTTGAAGACTTAAGTCCTAGCTCTGATGAAACATTTTATGTAATTAATAGAAAAGATTTTGAGAAATTTAAGTTGTTTATTAGAGAATGGAAATTAGAAGGTACTAATGGAGATGATGAAGATGTCCCTGAACCAGTTTCTGATGAAACTATTGATGAAATAGTTCAATCTTATCAAGCTATATTTAATTTAAGAGCAACAAAACAATATATTACTAATGGTATTATAAGTGGAAATAATGTGGTCCCTAATCCTCAGACAAGAAGAGCATTTCCAGCTGCTTTACCTATAACTTTAAATGAATTATCTCAACATTATGAAATTGAGGTAGATGCAATTCGTGAACTAGCTGAAAAAGCTGGATTTGATGGAGCAAACACACTTACTCCTTTTGAATCTGTGGTCGTTTGCAATAGATTATTAGAAGATCCATATCGTGGAAAACCAACTGACTATGTTGAGTTTGATGGAATATATGATAGTTTGTTAATTGATCCTGCGCAGGATATTGCTTTCCTTGATAATATGAAAGAGAAAGGATTATTCAAAAGTGGAACTGAAACTGATTATGGGAATATTAAATATCAAGATTATAGAAGAATTTATGAAGGACTTGAAAGAGGATGGGCAAGTGCAATGAGTGATGCAAATAAACAAAGAAAAGAAATTATGAGCAGACTTGGATATTTAGAAATGCCAGCAATAATATCTGAATTACAAAAAAGAGGAATAAAAGTAGATACTGCAAGAACAGAAATTGGAAAATTAAGATCAAGCATAGTTCTTGGAACAATACATACAGATAGAGTTAATGATTTAGCTAGACAAATTTTAAATAGTACAATATAGAAGTGAAACAATATGTCTGATACAGAAATTCCTGAATTTACAATACAAAGATTAAAAAGATATAAACCTTTTGATCATGTCACTCTTTCTGAATTGCGATCTTTAGGTTTAGAAGAACTTGTAGGTGATAGTTTTGCTGTCACTTCACTTTTAGATCCTGAAGAGGTTTATTTTGTAGGTTCAATTATGCCCAAATTAAGGTTAATACACCCATTGCTTGAACGTGACCTTTTATCTCTTAAGAAAGAAGAATTAGTAATTGCTGAGGTTGGTGGCGTTCCAATAGACCCTGATTTAGGGAGACAGAGAATTGATTTTTTAATTGAAAATGGACTGATAGAGTCTGATGGGGATGGTAACTATGTTGGTGCAATTGATATTGTTGCTAAGGATTTATATTTTGCTGCCTTAGGGGAACCAATTGAATATCCAAAGAAAAAAGTCGTTAAAGAAATTGCAGTTGTTGATCCCTCTATTACCGCAGGATTCGAATCTAGATCTTCTGCTAAAGCTGATGGTAAAATAAAGGATAGAACTAACAAACCAGTTGTTGCAATAAGAGATACAACAATAGAGATAGCAAAAACTCATGTTAGGCCTACAACTAGACCAAGTTTTAAAAAAAGTATGGACTACACAGTTGGAACACATGCCAAAGAAGTAGCACGGGCTGAAGTAAGAACTTTAGAATCAAGAACAGCTGAAACTTATGGATATTTACCTTTAGGTTATGCCTTAGAAGAAATAAGAGGATCTGGAATAAAGCATGGTCTTCGCGTGGCACCTGGAGATGCAAGAGAAACTTTTGATGAATTACAAAGATATTCTTTTGTAAGTAATAAGCCTTTAGAGGATAAAGAAGGGAAATATATTTTAAAAGAAGATCTTGCAAATGGAATTAATAGAATGTTAACTGATAAATATAATATTGAAGGATTGGATGTCCAGGTTGAAGAGGAGGATCAAATCTCTGATGAAGGATTGGATGAAGAACCTGATGAAAAAGACTTAGCTGCGATTGAAGAAAGTGATGATGACTCTATAGAAGAAGAGGAACTTATGGAGACGGAAACTGATGATGTTCCTAGTACTCCAGATAAAGGTAATGGCGATTATGCTGCCCATCAAAGATTAACAAATTTAACTGTTCTAGAGAGAAGAGATGATCAACATACTACGGGATATAGACCATTGCAGCGAGCAAAACAGAGAACTAAAAAACGTGTTACCATTATTAATTACGATGAAGCTGTAGATTATATTACTAAAAGATTAGTTAGTGCCAGCTGTTCAAGACCTGAGATGAAAATATATCTTAATGAGTTATTGAGTTATAGGGTTATAGATTTAGACAGAAGTGTTTTACCTGCTAGGAATAGAAATGGAAAAATTGTCTATAAACCAAATTCTTATGTTAAAGAGTATATTACCAGCCGCCTTGTAGATATCCAACAAGAAATTTGGTTAAGTGGAGTAGAATCTGGGAGGGTAGCTGATGATACTGTTGTTAAGAAAAGGTCTGTAGAAGATCTCCTTAATGAGTAAAGCTTATAATTTACTTTTAATTAAAATTACTATGAAACCAGAAGAAGAATTAAAATTAATGCAGGAGAAATATGGTAACGTTAAATATCATTCTAATTTTCAGAATACATTTGAATTATTAGTTGCAACTATTCTTTCAGCACAATGTACAGATGAAAGAGTTGATATTGTTTTAAAAGAGTTAAGAAAGAAATATAAAAAACCACAAGATATTTTAGATGTTCCTTTAACTGAATTTGAGAAAGATATTCGGTCTACTGGATTTTATCATAATAAAGCTAAAAATATTCGCGGATGCTGTCAGTTATTAGTGGAGAAGTATAATAATAAAGTTCCAAATTCCATGGAAGAATTACTTACATTTCCCGGAATATCTAGAAAAACTGCTAATGTTATTTTACAAAATGGTTTTGGTATTGTGGTTGGGATTCCGTGTGACACACATGTTTTAAGAGTTGCTTATAGATTAGGCTGGAGTTCAACTCCTACAAATGATAAAAAAACAGAACAAGAACTTATGAAATTATTTGACAAAAAATACTGGAATAAGATGACTAGTTTATTAAAGGCTCATGGCAAGGCTGTCTGCAAAGCTCCTGTCCCTGAATGTTCTAAATGTTTCTTAAATAAGGTTTGTCCTAAAAAAGGTGTAAGTAAGTTTAAATAGAAGTTTTTACAAAAGAGGATTATGGTTTTTGAATGGTTTAGAGAAGTTTTTGGTAAGCATCTTAAAGGTGATGTTGATTTAAGCAGAAGAAAATTCTTGAAAGGTGTTGTAAGTGTAGGAATAGCTTCAATTTTAGCATCATTTCCATTTAGAGCTCTGGCTGGAAAACAAAAAGACTTTATTGAAGTTACTATAACTAGAGATAGAAATTCAATTGGAAAGATTGTTGATGTTTATTGTGATGGCAACAAATTCTTAGCACATTATAATGCAAGAAATATTCAAGATGGAATAAATAGTTTAGTAAGAATACATAATCATCATATTAGAAATCCTTCTTTGGTTAAGATTGGAGATAGAATTTTAATTCCAAAAGCAACTTTAAAAGATCCTATTCAAGAAGCTGCTAAAGTTCAAGAAACTAAAATAGAGGAATCTGTTAAGCAGATACGAACAAATGAATGGCAAAGTCCTTTCGGGGGAAATAAAAAAATTGAGTTACATTACTGTTATACTGAAACACCTAATAATGATGGACCTAATGGAATAACAAGAATAAAAGGGAAAGACGGAAAGTTGTATCCTAAAATAACAGGAACAAGAAAACAAATGAGAATATGCCCGCATGATTTATTTACAGCAGATAGAACCTCTGGTGAAAATAAAAGACATAATGCTCTTGACTGCTGGTGTCCAATTGGTACTAATTTGTATCCAATTAAATCTGGAACTGTGGAAAAAGCAGGAATTGTACCTAACAGACCCAAGAATGGTTTAACTGTAAAAATAAGAACCAATGATGGATTTACATATTTATACATTCATATGAGTGAAATTTTTGTTAAAGTTGGAGAGAGAGTAAATCTTAGTACTTGTGTTGGGAAATCTGGGATAACAGGAAATGCCACAAAGGACAATCCTCATGTACATATAACTTTGAGAAAAAATAATAAATTAGTTGATCCTTTAGCATATTTGAAAGATTATGTAAATTAATAATAAATAAAATTTGTTCAAAGAAAGGAGTTAGTAAATTTAAATGAAAATCTGTCCGGTCTGTAAATCTCAATATATAACTTTGTATATGGGTGGGCAGTTTGGAAAATATCAATGCAAGAAATGTAATTATATCGGTCCTATAATTCTAGATAAGGATTAACAGCGTTAACTTTATAAAGTTGTTTGTCTTTTTAATTTTATGGAACTTAGACAAGAAATTGAGGTTTGGTATATTATTCCCACTATAAGAAGAGAACTATCTTTAGCTATGAAAAATCAAGGAATAAAACAATCTGAAATAGCTAAAAGATTAGGAATTAGTAAAGCTGCTGTTACCCAATATATTTTGCATAAAAGGGCAATAGGGATTGAGTTAAATCCTGAAATAATTCAAGAAGTAAGAAAGTCAGCCGACCTAATTAAAGATGAATATGGTGCAATGAGGGAAATCCAGAGGCTTATACAAAAAGTTTATCAAACAAGGCTTATATGTGATATACATAGAAAATTAAGTAAGGATAAGACAAAATTAAATGAGTGTGAAGTGTGTTATAAAAAATGAAAATAAGACATGACAGACCGGGATGCATTGGATGCTGGGCTTGTGTAGCTATAGCTCCTGAACATTGGAAAATGTCTGAAGACGGAAAAAGCAGTGTAATAAATTCTGAAAAGTTTATTGAGAATGGAGAGATTAAAGAAGAACTTAAAGACATAAAAGAAGAAGAGTTTGATGTCAATCTTGATGCAGCACAAAACTGTCCTGTAAATGTTATTCATATTATTAAAAATGGAAAAGAAATTATCTAAAGAAAAGAAGAAAGATCCTTTTGAAGAGGTTCTTGAGATTTTAATATCTTATGAAGAAGGAATGCCTAGCAAGAAATCTAAAGAGGAGTTTGAGTTTTAATTATTGAAAAAATTTTAGTGGTAGGGACGGGACATTCAAGTCGCCGTGAAGAAACGCTATTTGAACCCGCGTGACGCGGTGAGACGTCTCCTGGTTATCAGCCAGGTGCTTTTTCCTGACTCAGCCACCCTACCTTTACTAAATCGAAAGTTATTTATACTAAAATGACTCATATTTTAATGCGGTGAGGCGTTCCTTGGTTATCGGCCAAGTTTTATTTTCTTTTAAAATATTAAAGATATTGAAGTTAATATGTGTTTAGGCTCGAATTCCGAAAAAAACTACAGAATTGTTATTAACTAGTGATCAACTTGTTTAATCTCAGACAATTTAACGAACTCATTTAAAGATTTCTGGCCGAAACATAAATCATAAAAATCACACTGACCGCCTTTCCATTTACATAATGAACTAACATGTTTTGGAAAATCTTCTATGTTGTTACTCTTTACTTTTTCCTGTACTAAATAAATAGTATTTTTTGCTTTTTCTACCATTGCATTCGTAACTTGTAATTTCTTTTCTGTGTGTTTCAAAAAATTAATCCCAACATAATCAGGATAAACTCCATGTACTTCATAATATAATAATGCATAAATTGACAACTGCATGTAATATTCTTCTGAAATAACATCCCTTCTAGAAGTTTTATAATCCCATAAAGTAACTTCTTTTTCCTTAGTTGTAATAGCATCAATAAAACCTTGGACCATGTGCCTTTCTGAGAAATACTGAACTTCAGTTTGTGGCTTTAGGAATTCAAATGCCTGTGAAAATGTTTTTGTTTTTATTTCCTGTTCTATTTTTGAACAAAATCTATATAAATAATTATTTAACATTTCAAGACTTTCATTATAGAATTCTTTAATCACCTCTTTTGGAATATTTAATTTTAAGAATTTTGTAATATTCTCTCCCCAATGATAATTGAATAAATTGATTAAGATTAATCTTAGTTCTTCATAATATTGATCTGTGTTTATCTTAGTTATATTGACACTAAATAGATCTTCTAAAACTGAATGAATTATCTTTCCCCTAATAGTATGGATGGATTCTTTTCTTGGCAAAGTTAAAACATATGAATAGAAGTACTTTCTTGGACACTGCATGTATGTGTTGATTGAACTTGGAGATTCAACTCTTCTTAATTGACCTAATGCCCCTTTTTGCATAATTAAAGTGCTAATTTATAATCTTTATTAACTTTTTGGGTCTATTTTAGTTATAATCTCTTCTAATTCTTTTTTTGAAAGGCTTGCTATATTCTTATCTAGTATTGTAAAATTTAAGTTTTTTATTATTTCTCTAGCCTTATTCTTTGTAGATCCTTGACTAAAGTATTCTATTAATGCGTTATTTAATAATTTATCATACTGGTAAAGTAAAGACTTAATTAATGAGTTGTCTTTTTCTTTTTTCGTTATTTTTATTACTACTGAATCTGTTCTTGGAATTGGATCAAATGATTCTTTTGAAACATCCAATAGCTTTTCTATTTTGTAAATATTATTGAAATATATTAATTTTGAAGTTTCATCTTTTAATGAATTATAAAATTTATTTGGAACTGTAAATATTGCAAACTCAAATTCCATTCTTATTAATTTCCATAATAACGGCTCGCATAAATTATATGGAATATTTGATACTATCTTGTTGAATTTTTCCTGCGTTCTTAATTTTAAAAAATTGTCTATGTAGACTTTTGTGTTTGGAATTGATTCTAATTCTTCTTTAAATTTTTCATCTAGTTCTACTGCAATGATAGCACAATGTTTGGCTAATTCCTTAGTTAGGTTGCCAGATCCAGCTCCTATTTCCAGAATTAAATCATCTTTCTGTAAATTGGCAAATTCTACTATTTTGGCTAAAATCTCCTGATTTACCATGAAATGCTGCTGAAATTTGTTGAAATCCATGCTTTTGAATAATAGGAAAAGATTTAAATAATGTTTTGTCTTCCACTTTATTAAGATGATTATACCTGTTGCTTGTTTTAGTTGTGGAAAACCTGTTGGACACTTATGGGAGAAGTATAAAGAGCAGGTTGCTAACGGTGTTGACAGAAAAAAGGCAATGGATGAGTTAGGATTAGAAAGATACTGCTGCAGGGCATTATTTATGGGTCATGTTGATCTTCTTGAAACAGTTGCTAGATTTAAGAAAGCTTAAAATGGTAAAATCACAAGCTTATGAAGTTGTTGTTCAATGTCATGATGGATTAGCTAGAAGGATACATGAATTAGCTGATCGTTTTTTTAAAGGTAAAGTAGTTTGCAAAGGAATTATTGATGGTTCTACTTTTGTAGAGTTCTTGAATCTAGAAGCAGCAATCAATTTTGATTTTGAATTACTTGCTGAAGGTTATGATTCACAACTTAGACTATCTCCTTATGGAGGAGCCCACGATAGTTGCCTTTATGATAGTTTTAGATAAAAGAATTAAACTTGAGGAGTACCAAAACCTGAAAAATTACTACAATATTTATCTACATTTACAAAACCACTTTCACCTTTAAATCTTCTGATGGTTTCATTAATTTTTACTTTTTGGGCTACAGTTAAATCTTCTAAACTTAATGGCAATGCAACTTCTGATCCAAATATGTAAGCTAATGTAATCGGATTTCTTCCTGAAAAGACTGCTTCTGATGCAGGAGTAAAATAATCTCTTTGTAATCTGAAAGCTTCTTCCATTCTTCCATTCAATCCTTCTTCAACTAAGCTTTTAGAAATTCCAGGTGCATAATTTGCTGTTGCTGAAATAACACCCTTACCACCAAAACTTAATAATTCTGCTACAATAGTATCATCACCAGCCATTATTGCATAGCCTTCATCTACTCCATCTCCTTTGGCCCTCATCTGTTCCAAATTACCTGATGCTTCTTTCTCTCCAATTATTTTAGGATGCTTTGATAATTCTACTGATACTTCTACTGGAATATTTGTACCATCTGTTCTTGAAGGAATATTGTAAACAATGATATTACCTTGTACTTTATCAGCCAATCCTAGATAAAAATCTCTTACACCAATTGGTCCTGGCTTGTTATAGAATCCAGTTGAAACTAAAAACGTTGTAGGAGTTAATTCATGTTCAAGGTATTCTATTTCCCCAAGTGCTTTTTTGAAATCATTTGAACTTATTCCAACAATAGCTGGTAAACCAGTTTCTCTTATAACGCGTGTTGCTAAATGAGCCTTGCTACTTTCATCAAACCAAGGTCCTTGCCCTGTCGTACCTGCAACTAGAATAGCATCAGAATTAAATTGGAAATCCCTTATTAACATCCATTGTTTTTCATAATCAATACAAATAGAACCATCTCTTGCTCTCTTCAAGAAAGTAGCCATAGCTGGAATAGATCCTTTTAATTCTCCTTTTTTAATTAATTTGTTAACTTCCATTGGAATTGTCATAATAGATTCTTTTATTTTCTTATTTATATACTTATATGAAGAAAAGAATATAAATTAGGTTTTATAATAAATTCATTATGAGAGATGATCTTTGGCTGAATGAAAAATTAAACAGTATGTGGGAATTCTTATTCAATGATATTGAAAGAAAAAATAATGTAATTATTAGATTTAAAGGAAGATGGAAAAATAAATTTGGGCATATAAAATTATTAAAAGATAAATCAACAGAGATTGCTATAAATGCTATGTTAAAGGATGAAAGAGTTCCTGAATATATAATCGATTTAACTATCGCACATGAACTTTCACATTATGCACATGGTTTTAATTCCCCTCTACCAAGAATATATAGCCATCCACACAAAGGAGGTGTTGTAACTAAAGAACTAAAAAGAAGAGGTTTTGGTTTTCATATAAGAAAAGAACGTATATGGATGAAAAGAGAATGGAGAGAAATAATTAAGGAAAAATTACCAGAAAAAAAACTGCAATTTAATTTATTTAAATTTAGATAAACTAAACCTCATATATTTCTTACATGTTAAACAATAATAAACTACTGTCTTATTTCTTGTTCTTACCCTGTAATTTCCAGACTTGAAATAAGTATTACAATGCTTGCAGAATTTTCTTTTTAATTCTCTTGGAAGTTTGAGATTTATCTTCATTCCTATCTTTCTTGCTTTCTTAACTAGTTTATCTGCTAATGATGATGATTTTGCCTGTTCAAATAATGATTTCACTTGTTTCAAAGATTCTTTCTTTTGTATATACTTTGGAACCTTTTTCATATATCTAATATCCAATAGAAATTCTTTTATATATGTTTTGTTGTTAAATTATTATGACTGAATACCTAGACGTTAAGGAAGTTGGAAATATTATTGAAAAGGAAGTTGGAAAAAAGGATGAATATAAATTATTAGTAACAATGTCTACAAGAGAAGAATTTGTTGATGAAAGTGCAGAACCAAAAATAAGAGAATGTTTTGTAAGAAATGATGCCGCATATGATATTCTTGATGCTGTGAGGGTAATTGTTGACAGAGATTTTAAGAGTATTACCAAGGCTTTTGGTGGAATATCTGAAGCAAGAGTAGAACAGTTTAAAGGTGAAATGACTGACAGCTTGAAAAACAGTAAAAGTGTAAAATGGGAAGCAAAGAGGAAGTTCCCTAAGTTCTGGAAGAAATCTGTTAAATTCCATGTTTTTACCCCTCTAAATGGAGGAAGAGAGATAACTGGCAGAAAGATTGGTGTTTTACTTGAGGTCTTTGTCGAATAGTTAAATTTATAAGGAATTTATGCTTGCCAATTATTAGAGCGACCAAAGGGGCTTGGATATACCCGAACTCGTATCGATCTCGGAAGTCAAGCAAGCCTCCGTTTGCGGTTGTACTGTGTTCAAACGGGAACCCGCGAAAGTTGCTCGCCTTTTATTTTTAAAATAAGAAAGTTAACTTTAAATTAAATATTATTTTCTAAACAAGATGATGATTAATGATAAAACAAATGTTCCTACTGCTAAAATTAAGAAAGGCATCATATCATCTAGCCATAACCAAGTTTCTTTTAAATAAGTCATTTTAATTTCCTCCTTAACCATATTATAAATAATAAAACTATAGATATATAAATTAGTAGGGATGAAATTAACCCAAAAAATTTTAGTGAAGTGAAATCTGTTATAAAACTAGCTAAGGCTACTCCTACACCTAAAACTGTTGCCGCACATATTCCCCCAGTTAATAATATATTCATTTGTTCCATATTAAAATACTAAGATATCAAAGTTAATATGCGTTTAGGCTCAAAAAGCGAAAAAAACTACAGAATCATAACCATAGAATGTTTATTTCTTGCTTGGCAAAAATTTCTTTCTTAAGTATCTATTTAATTTCTTGATATGATAGAAAGTTGAATCTGCTTTTGAAGAATCTTTTTTAAATTTCTTTTCTAATTCTTTCTTAAGATTATTAACTGCTTCATGCGATGCTGACTTGATATCCCAATCTGCCTGGCTACCTGTTACATTATAACTCTGTGGAAATTCTGCCCTTATATGAATACTTATCTTTGCCCTTTTCCCTTCAGAGTTTAATTTCTTGATATTAACAGAAAATCTTTCAATATTTCTTGTTTTTTGTTCTGCTTTAAATAATTCTTTTTCTAGAATGTTTTCCATTTGTGCTTTTTCTATAGATGTTAATGATTTAATTCCTGAATATCTTATTTCTGTCATAGTTATTTTTTGTTTATTATGGTTTAAATAGGTTTTTAATTTA
>CAZTRI010000027.1:0-33161 GCA_964616675.1 Candidatus Woesearchaeota archaeon | reverse complement strand
AAGTATAAGTGTTTTTTAGTTGGAAAATGGAAACACAAAAATCTTGTAGTAATGCCCTCTATTAATTTAATTACTGAAGGAACTAATGTCCTTGATGGAGAATTTTTGAGTCCTTTTTTGCAGAATAAGATTAAAAATTTTAAAGTTTATGTCGTAGGGGATGAAATTCTTGATTTTGGAACTGTAAAAGAAATTAAGATTAAATCCTGAACAATTGTATAATAAGAAAAATATCCCTTCCAAAAACTTTATAACTAAATAAAAACTAAATTAAGTTATGACAGAAAAAAGAGGATGGAAAAATCCAGCTAAATATATTGAGAAAACAACAGTTGGAAAATGTCCTTACTGCAAAAAATCAACAAAATCATTAGAACATCATATTCTGAAAAAACATTTAGGTGAAAAGCCAATTATAAAAAAATAAAAAACTTTTACAAATAAAATTGTAAATTCTTGAGATTATCTTTTGTCGACAAAGTTGAATGTTTCTTTTGATACTGTTAAAATTAATTTTTGTGAACTTAAAAGATCCATTTCTTTAGTCATAATGCAAATGAAATAAGAATTATTTGGATGATATACAATAGCACAATCATGGAACCCATAAGGACTTTCACCAAACTTATGTGCAATTTTTATTTCCGGAGGGATACCAATAGTGAGTGAACTCTCATTTTTTGAGTCTGAAAGTAAAGCAAGGATTTGCTCAGATGATTCAGGTAAAAGGTATGTGGAGAAATATAAAACCTTAAAAAACCTTATATAACCTCTTGGGCTCACTCCAATATTTTTTTCAATATAGGGATTAGGTATACCAGCATGTGCAAATACATCATTAATTTCACGATCTGATAAATTTCTTTTCAAAGAATTCTTTGCAGTATTATCTGAAAAAATAAGCATCTCTTTTACTAGTTCCATCACAGTTAATTTTGTTCCTGCGCCTCTTTTGTATAAATTTCCAGATTTATCATCAAGATCATAAGAGAGAATTTCTATACTATCTGTAAGTTTTATCTTTCCAGATTCAACCTTTTTGAATATGGCAATTGCTATTGGTACTTTCCACAGACTAGCTGGAAAAAAATCTGCTTTTTCATTTATACCCATCCAAGCACCTGTTTTAATATCTTGAATAAAAATACCAACATCCTCCTTATTGCTATTCTGATTCATGTATGATTCTATTCTTTGTTTTAACTCAAAATAGTGGACAACTAGTTTTGCTTCCTGTTGATTTGAATCTCCAACTTTTACAGCTAATGGGTCAATAAAATTAAATTTAGAATTTGCTTTCACATTATCTAGTTTTAAAACTAAAAATATGTTAAAAACAAGTGACACGATAAAAAAAATTACTAAAATATGTATAAATCTAATCCTTATTGAAATCCCTTTCTTTTCTTCTCCCTCCATATTAACTAATTGATTACACTACTAAATAAAGTTTTTGTACTTTGATATTTCCTCATGATTCTGTATTTCAAAATCAATATAAATTATTTATATTAAAAAATATAAAAATGAAGTAAACACGCTTAATACCAATTATAATACCAAAACGCTTATAAACAAAATATGAAGTGCAGATTCTATGGCTGATAAATTAGCAGAACAAGTAATCAAGGTAATGTCTAAACCTACTCAGATAAGAAATATTGCTATTTGTGCTCATATAGATCATGGAAAGACAACATTTAGTGATAATCTTCTTTCAGGTGCAGGTATGTTGTCTGAAGAATTAGCAGGTAAGCAGAGAGCATTAGATTTTCATGAAGATGAACAGCAAAGAGGAATTACAATTGATTCAGCTGCAGTATCCATGGTACATCACGTAAATGGAGAAGATTTTCTTATTAATTTAATTGATACACCAGGTCATGTTGATTTTGGTGGTGAAGTTACAAGAGCAATGAGGGCTGTTGATGGTTCTGTTGTTTTAATCGATTGTGTTGAAGGAATAATGCCACAAACAGAAACAGTTCTAAGACAATCATTAAGAGAAAGAGTAAAACCAGTTTTATTTATCAACAAAGTTGATAGATTAATCAGGGAACTTAAACTTACTCCAGAGCAGATGCAGGAAAAGTTTGTAAAAATAATTGCAGAGGTTAATATATTCATAACAAGCATTGCTCCAGAAGAATTCAAAACAAAATGGCACATTAATGTACAAGATGGTTCTGTTGCATTTGGTAGTGCATTCCACAACTGGGCATTATCAATTCCATACATGCAGAAAAAAGGAATTACATTCAAAGATGTTATTGACGCTTATGAAAGAGATAACTTCAAAGAATTAGCAAAGAAAGCACCAATACATGAGATAGTTCTTGACATGTCTATCAAACATCATCCAAATCCAGTTCAAGCACAATCATATAGAATTCCAAAGCTATGGCATGGGGATCTTGAAAGTAAAGATGGAAAAGATTTGCAATCATGTAACCCAGAAGGTCAAATATGTTTTGTTGTTACAAAGATTGTTGTTGACAAACATGCAGGTGAAATTGCAACAGGTCGTTTATTCTCAGGAACATTATCTCAAGGAAAAAATGTTTATCTTAATATGAGTAAGAAATATGTTAGATTACAGCAAGTATCTATTTACAAAGGTGCACAAAGAGTACAGGTAGATGATATTCCTGCCGGAAACATTGTTGGTTTAGTTGGATTGAAGAACACATTTGCAGGTGAAACAATTTCCGAAACTCCAATAGAGCCATTTGAAAGTATTAAACATATTTTTGAGCCTGTAATTACAAAATCAATTGAAGCTAAAAGAGCAAGTGATTTACCTAAATTAATTGAAGTATTAAAACAAGTAAACAAAGAAGATCCTGGAATAAGAATAGAAATTAATGAAGAGACAGGAGAAAACTTAATTTCTGGTATGGGAGAACTTCATTTAGAAGTTGTAGAAGAAAGAATCAGAAAAGAAAAAGGACTAGAAGTTCAGACTTCACCACCTATTGTAGTTTACAGGGAAGCAGTAAATAAGTTGTCCCCTGAGATGGAAGGAAAATCTCCAAATAAACACAATAAGTTTTACATTACAGTTGAACCTTTAGACGATAAATTTTCCGAAGCAATAAAATCTAGTGAGCTCCCTGAGATAAGAATAAAGAAAAAAGACAAAGTAGTTACAGATAAACTGTTATCTATGGGTCTTGATTCAAGAGAATCCAAAGACTGGAGAGACATCTATAAAGGTTGTGTTTTAGTTGATAATACATCTGGAGTAGTTCATGTTGGTGAAGTAATTGAATTAGTAATGGATGGTTTTGAACAGGTTATTGATGCAGGACCATTGGCAAGAGAACCTTGCATAAAAATGCTGGTAAGGTTACATGATTGTAAGTTGCATGAAGATGCTATTCATAGGGGCCCTTCACAAGTATTACCTGCAATAAGAGAAGCAATGAGGGAAGCAATGGTAGCAGGTGGTGCTGTTATTTTTGAACCTTTACAAGTGTTGCAGATAGAAGCTCCAGCAGAATATTTAGGAACTATTTCAAAATTAATTGCTAATAAACGAGGACAATTGCTTGACATGAC
Source organism: Candidatus Woesearchaeota archaeon (assembly GCA_964616675.1). Classification (GTDB taxonomy): domain Archaea; phylum Nanobdellota; class Nanobdellia; order SCGC-AAA011-G17; family GW2011-AR18; genus CAZTRI01. The sequence goes on along the minus strand of CAZTRI010000027.1, from coordinate 29,600 downwards.
ACAGGAAGGAGATCACATGAGTACAAGGTGTAAGATGCCTGTTGCAGAAATGTTTGGAATTTCAAGTGAATTAAGATCAAGTACAGGTGGCCGTGGTCATTTTTATATAGTAGATCAGGTATTTGAGAAACTGCCATTTGAATTACAAGAGAAAGTCGTTAGAGGAATTAAACAAAGAAAAGGACTTAACTAAATATTAATCTCAAACTTAACAAAGCAATTCCTATTAACACTATTTTTCTAAATGTTTTTTGAGATATTTTATCAACTAGTTTTTTCCCACTATAAGATCCTAATAGAGCAATGACTAAAAGGATAGGAATAAAATAATAATATTGTTTCTCAATAAATCCACTGTAATAATATATAGGTATTCTTGTTATATCTACTAACAAAGCAATCATGGCAGCAGTTGCAATATAAACTTGTTTTTTCAAATTAAAAGAAGTAAGGAAAATCCCTCTTAAAATACCACCAGTACCAATTAAACCTGCAAAGAATCCTGATAAACTTCCACCTAGGATAGAATTTATTTTATTTGATGACATCTTCAGATTAGGTTTGATAAATGAAACGATAGCAAATATGAGCAAGAATATACCTAATAATATTTTTAGTAAATCTTGATTAACATAATTAACAAGCATCGCACCAAAAACAGTAAGTATAACACTAGGAATTCCAAAAATAAATATTAATTTTTTATCTAGGTTCTTATGGAAAAAAGAAATCCTTCCTATGTTCCCAAACAAATGAAATACTGCAACAAGGATTAATGCAGTTTTAAAATCTACGAAAAACAAAGCTAAAGGGAAAAATATAGTTGAAGACCCAAAACCTAATACAGTTCCTATTAATTCTGAAAAATAAGCTGCAATAAAGAATAATATTTCATTCATAACTATATCTACTTATTTAGTTTTATAAAAAGATTTTGATTTTATTTACAACTAAATTAATTATTATATCTTCTTCTATTAGATGAATTGGATGACCTATCAGATGATCGATTGTACGATGATCTATTCTGGGGCCTATCATACCTTTGTGACATAGATCTTTGTGGCTTTAGTGATTCAAGACGTGGGAAATCTGCAGGTGTAGGGAGTTTATGAATTAATATTGATCTATCTTCAAGAACCCTTCTGAAATTATCATGATCTTCTCCAGATAATAATGATATTACTTTGCCTTCTTCCCCTGCTCTTGCAGTTCTTCCTATTCTATGAACATATTCCTGTGATGTTTTTGGTAAATTATAATTTATTATTAATTGTAAATTTTTTATATCTAATCCTCTTGCTGCTACTTCACTTGCTATTAAAACATCAAGTTCTCCATCACGGAATGCTTCCATTACATGTCTTCTTCTGCTCTGAGTTATTCCACCATGCAATGCTTCTGATTTTATATTATGTTTGTTGAGATTTCTGTTTATGTAATCCACAGTATGCCTAGTGCCACAGAAAATAATTATTAATCCTTTTGAATGAGTTTTGATTATATGTGCTAGTAAAGAAAATTTAAGATTTTTATCAACATCATAATAATGCTGTATAAGTTTGCTAGCATCAACATATGATGGCATTTTAATTTTTTCAGGATTGTGCATATATTCCTTTACAATATTAATTATTCCTGGAGGCATTGTTGCACTAAATAACAATTTTTGACTGTCTTTCGGGACGTTTGAAATTATTTTTTTTACATCATCAATGAAACCCATTTCAAACATTTTATCTGCTTCGTCAAGAACAAGTATTTTTATATGATTTAATTTTAAAGTACCTCTTGCAAGATGATCAAGTAATCTTCCAGGTGTACCTACAATAACTTCTGCCCTTCTTAAATAACTTATTTGGGGACTTATTGCTACTCCACCATATAATTCAACAATAAATGTTTTTCTATATTTCGTAAACTTTTTAAATTCTTTAGCAACCTGATTACAAAGTTCTCTTGTTGGGACAACAACTAATAGTTGAATTCCTTTTCCAGGTACAACTTTTTCTAAAGCTGGGAAACCAAACGCTGCTGTTTTCCCTGAACCAGTATGAGATGAACCAATTACATCTTTACCTTGCTGTATTAGAGGTATACATTTTTCTTGTATTTCAGTGAATTCTGAAAAGCCTAATTCCATTATTGCTTGCTCGAATTCAGGTTTTAACGTTATTCCTTTTTTATCCATAAAATAGTGTGTGTAAGAGATTGATTTTAAATGTTTGCTATTTAGGGAAATAGAAGAAAGAGTTATAATTTGTATTAATTTGCTTATGTAGTTCTTTCTTGAAAATATCTTGTAGAATGGGACACCCCTTCAACCACATAATAGAATAATTTATTAATACTGATAAAGTTATTTTTCTTAGCCAAAGGGGACGTAGTATAACTTGGCTAGAATGAGAGGCTCCAGTCTTGGAGCGATGAGACGAAAGTCGATGATATAATATCAGGTATGTCGCTATGCGAGGAAGATACCTCTAGATCAGGGTTCAAATCCCTGCGTCCCCAAGTTTTATATTTTTATTGCTATTTATTTTTATTATGTTTAGAGATATAGCAGTATTTGCACACTCAGTATTACATGCAGGATGGCATAATAGTTTTGGTTATTATTGGGATTCTGCTTCAGATGAAGATTTAAGTAATCTTGTTAATAGATTATCTAATGTGGATGATAAGGAAAGGACGTTGATACGTTCAATTCTTCGAGAAACAAATCCTAGTTCAATTCTTGATTTAGCTTGTGGACCTGCTACTGAAAAAACTGGATATGACAAATATGGTTTAAATATTAATTATACAGGATTAGATGCTAGTGTATATATGATAAATATAGCAAAACAAAGACACCCTGATGCAAAATTATTGAGAGCAAAAGCTCAAGAGCTTCCATTAAGAGATAACACGTTTGATGCGGTATTATTAAAACATATTTTGGAACATTTATTAAATTATGAAGGTGCAATAAATGAAGCATTAAGAGTTGCAAGAGATACAGTTATTATTGACTTTTTCCATACATTACTTCCTATTCCTAGAGATATTCCTCTCAAAGATAGAAGAGGATTTTATAATAATTGGTATAGCAGATCTAGATTTAATTCATTTTTGGATACCTGCCATATAAATGGATATGATATTCATCAAACGACAGGTAATTCAGGACAGACTGCTGATATATATGTCCTACACAAAAGACGAGTCTCAGAGTAATATTTTTATAAAGTCTTAACTAGAAAACTTCAAGAAATGGTTTTGCAAGTCAAGGGTGAATAAATATCTATTTTATAGTATAAGATTATGTAACCTTTGGTTAGAAGTTACAGATTGGTAAGGTTTATATATTTTTTCCTGTTAACACCAACTCGTAATGAAAAAGGTAATAACTATCTCTTTAATGTTATTTGTTGTACTATCAGTCTTTGCTGTAGCAGTAGATATAATTTCTATATCACCTCAAAATCCAAACCAGTTTGATTCTTTAAGCTGTTTAGTTGGCGGAAGGATAAGACAAGGTTTTAGTTATGAGTGGATTATAGGTGATAATGTTTTCAATCAGAATCCTTTACCTTTAAACGGTAGATTTGCTGGTGAAGAGGCTATTTGTAATGTTTATGTTGAAACTCCTTTTGGAAGCAGAATCGTGGGATCTGCGAATGTAATGATAGAAGCTAATGATGCTCCTGTTATTGATCCACCTTTACCTGACCTAAGAATTCCTCAAGGTGGTTCTGATAATTCAATTATTCTTAATGATCATGTTTCCGATAGACATACTCCTGATAATGAATTAAGATGGACTGTTGCTGGAAATAGAAACGTTAACATTCAAATTCAAGCTAATCAAGGCAATAGGGTAGTTTTTACTCCTAATGCTGGTTTTCTAGGAAATGAACAAATTACATTTACTGTAGATGATGGAGATGGGCTAAGAACTAGCGATACTATGCAGGTTACTGTTTTTAGACCTAATGAAGCACCTGTTGTTGATATTGTTGAGCCAGAACCTGGATTAACTTTTTGGGTTGGAGAAAATATTCAGTTTAGCGCTAATGCTAGAGATGATTTAGGTGTTATAAGAACAAGATGGACTTTTGGAGATGGGCAAGTTGAAGATGCTAATTTACCTGCTCAACAAAGACTTGTAAGTCAAACAATTCATAGTTTTAATGCTGCAGGTCAGTATTTAGTTGTTTTTGCAGCTAATGATGCAGAAGGAGCTCATAGCGAGGATACAGTTGCTGTTAATGTAGTTGAAATGGCAGATCTTGATGTTGAGATCACAAGTCCTATAGATGGTCAACAATTTAATGTTGGTGAGAATGTTCAATTTGCTTTTAGGTTAAATGGAAGACAAGTTGAGATTGATTCTGTTCAATGGAGTTTTGGTGATAATGGTCGAAGTAATTTAGTGGGACCTAACCATGCTTACAATGTTCCAGGTAATTATCTTATAGATTTAGTTGTTAGAGACGTTCATGGCGGGGAAGGCTCAGATCAAGTACGTGTAAAAATAGTACAGCCACAACCTGTTAATCAAGCTCCTACAATAAATAGAGTAGATACTCAAGCTGTTGCTTGTATTGCAGAAAACGTTCAATTTGGAGTTGAAGCAGAAGATCCTGAAAATGGTGCTTTAAATTATCTGTGGACTTTTGGAGATGGTCAAATCTCAAATGTTCAAAATCCAGTTCATGCTTATGCTGCTGCTGGAAGATATGGAATTACTGTTACTGTTAGAGATAATGAGGGTGCACAAGATAGTTTAGCTTTGAATATAGATGTTCGTGATTGCGGTGCTGTTATTCCACCTGCTGAAGTTCCACCTGTTGCTGATGTAGGTGCTGATATATTTAATGCCTGTCTGAACCAACCAGTAGCTTTTGATGGTTCAAGAAGTAATGATCCAGATGGACAGGTTGTTGCATTTACATGGGATTTTGCTGATGGAAGTCCTTTAGCTTTGGGTGCTATAGCAAGGCATGTGTTTGCTAATGTTGGACAGTTTAACGTTATCCTTACTGTTACTGATAACAATGGTAATGTTGATGATACTTCAGTGACTGTCTTTGTGGCAGACTGTGGTGTTATCCCACCAGTTGAAGTTCCACCTTTTGGTGCTATTGACAGAGCTGACAGACCAACGTTGGCTCCTAGTAGACTTGCTCATAGGTTTGATATTATGAATGCAAGATCAACAGCTCAGAAGGTTGGATTTATACCTGGTGAGGTAGTAACCTTACTTATCAATACTAATAACTTTGGCGCTTTAAACGAAGATTTAGAGATGGAAGTAAGTGTTCCTAGTTTAGGAATCTATAGAAAAGAGAGAGGGTTTACAAATTCTGCTTATTCAGCTAGCGATAAAGCTGTTACATTTAGAGTTCCAGCTAATAGTCAAGAAGGTTGGTATACAGCTAGAATTTATATATATAATCAGAAGGGTGACTCAATGGTCAGATATTGGTCATTTTACGTCAATTAAGTAACTACCAAAAGGTTTATAAATAAATTGTTACTATCAAATAACAAACATATTAATTGAGGGGGTTAATTAAGATGAATACAAAAATTTTCAGTGCGGTATTGTTAGTAATGCTAGCATTAGTAAGTACTGCTATGGCTGTTGACTTCAATGCATTTAATGATGCAAATGTTAAAGTTGAAGTTGACAATATGTTAGTACAGAGTGGCGATGTTGTTTATGCTGAAGCAGGTTCTGTAGTACCTTTAGAGATTTTCTTAAAGGCTGATGCAAACGCACAATGTGCTGATGCTGTTTTTAGAGCTCAAAACCAAGTAGCTTGTTCAAGCTCATATAGAGCAAGAGTAGAAGCTTTCGTTGGTGGTTATGAGTTTGGAAAGATTCAGGCTACAAGTGATATATTTGAGATCGAACCTGGTGTAAGTTATAGAAAAGTTCTTCAGTTACAGTTACCTAATGATATGGTAGCATCTGATGACTATACTTTAAATCTTGAAGTTTTCGATGACGACCAGTCAAAGAATTTCAAATTTACTTTGAGAGTACAAGAACCAAGACATAAGTTAAATATCTTAGATGTTTTCGTTAGTCCTGGTACTAGAGTTGTAAAACAAGGACAGCCTATGTTCGTGTCTGTTAGAGTTGAAAACTTAGGTGATAACAGAGAAAAAGACGTACATGTAGTTGGAATTGTTCCTGCTCTTGGATTAAGAGAAGAAGCAAGTGTTGATGAACTTATAACATCTGTTCAAGATAATGCAGATAATGATAAGTTTAGATTTGATAAATCAACATCTGAAAACACAAGAGATTTGCAGTTCTTCATACCAGAAGATGCAAAACCTGGTGAATATGACTTTAATGTTAGAGTTGAATACAATAGAGGACGCTCAGTTGAAGAAAAAACATTCAAGTTTAGAGTTGAAGGCGTAGAGAAAACAGAAACACTTAGTGTTGCTGAAACTCCAAAAACACCTGAAACACCAAGACTTGTAATAAATGTTGATAGCAATGCTAAGTCAGTTAATGTTGGTGAAAACGCTGTTTACACATTTAACGTTGCTAACTTAGGTCAAAGCGCAAGAGTATTTACAATAGAAGTACTTGGAGCTGATTTTGCTAATGTAAGAGCTGATCCACAAGTTGTAACAGTTCCTAAAGACCAAACTGCTGAAGCTTTCGTAGCTATTTCACCAAAAGAAGGTTTTGGTTCAGGTAGCAGAAACTTTGTTGTAAGATTGGTTGAAAACGGAAAGGTTGTTAGCGAAGTTGCTTTAATTGCTAATGTGCAAGCTGCATCAAATGCTCCAGTAGGATCAGATGGTGTTAAGAAAGCACTTGAAGTAGGTTTCATTGTTTTGTTAGTAATATTAGTTGTACTAGCAATTGCAGTAATCATAAAGAAACTTGCAGAAAGCGACAGTGATGAAGCTGAAGGTCAAACTTATTACTAAGACCTTTTCTTTATTTTTTTATATTTATTATTTATACCCTTCTTCTTTTGCTGCTAATCTTATAAATTTTAATTCATTTTCTATTATATTATCAAAGTGAAGGATTGATCTTTTTATTGGATATTTGATTAAATCCCACTTGGTTTCGCCCCTTACAATCTTTATGCTGACGTAATGTTTTGGTGCTGCTTTGACTATTCTTGTATTAGGATCAATAATATATTCATCACGCCACGTGCTTGGATGGATTATTGCCCAGTGTTTTGTTTTCTCTACATACTTTTTATGTACATGCCCAAACACATAAACTTGGTTTTTCTTAATATCTTTCTTTTTCTCTTCTTTGAATAAATCAACTACCTCAGAAACTTCAAAATCTGCATGCTTTAATCTTACATAAGCTTCATTAAATAAATCTCTAGGAAAATGATATGTAGGATCATCATAGTAACGCAAAGGATAATATAAAATGCTTTTGATAAGATAAACCAGGCTTTTCTTACTTAGTTTCTTCGCTAAACTCCCATGTAATGTAAGCAATGTTGGTAATGGTTTGATTCTTTCTAGAAATGGATGTTCTTGTTTTATTGTAATTAAAGAACTTATAATTCCAAATGATACTGAAGCTAAATTTAATATTGGTTCTTCTTTATAATTCAAAAATAAATATTTTGGATTCACTTTATTAAGCAAATCATACTGCTGGCCGTGTTCAACATGTACTCCATTATAATTATATTCTAATCCTGGAAAATGAACTTGCTTTTTATTTTTTAATATCTCTTTTATTTTTTCCTGTACTTCTGGAAAGAACAAATCATAATCATGATTTCCTATCGTGAAATATAGTTCTTTGTTTTTTGATTTGAGAAAAACCTTTAGTGAATCAAATACTAACTTATGTGCTTTGTGAATTAAATCTAATTTTATTAATGAAATATTTTTTGTTATATGCCGAATGTATATTGGTTCTGGTTTTAATTTAGATGGGCATTTTAGGAAATCAAATGTGTCACCGTTCAGTATTAAATCTACTTGATGCTTTTTTTTACTTAATAAAACTATAAGTTTTGAAAGAGCTCTATCACTAATGAAATCATCTGTGAGATCACCCGCGCCCATTTCAATGTCCCCAATTACTATTATCTCTTTCATCTTTTAATTATTCTTATAGGAAATATATTTTAAGCTTATCCTTTCTTACAAAACAATGTAAAAGAATAATAACTAATCCATAACAATAATATTTATAAATCGCTGTAATCTCTAGAGAATAGTGTCAAAAGGGGGTTGAATGTTACAGGGGGTTGAATGTTTTGAAAGTATGGTTATCATTGATAGTATTGTCAGTTCTTCTATTTAGTTCAGTTAATGCGGCTGAAATAAGGTTAGGTACAATTGCTGAAGATCTTTGCCCTAGAGATACTGGTTTGTTTACGGATATTATAAAGAATACAGATGCACAGCCACAAAATATTAATTTCAATCTTCAGGGTGGAGCTAAGGTTTGGTCCACTGTAGTTCCTTCTGGTGTTATACTTGGTCCAGGCGAACAAAAGGTAATTTATACTTATGTAACTCCGGGAAAGAATGCTGTCCCTGGGATTTATACTTTAGATCTTGTTTCTTCTGGTGCAGGACAGGTTAAAACTGTTTCTCATCCAGTTACTATTAAGAGCTGTTATGGTGCACAGCTTGCAACTCTAGATGCTCAAAAATCTGTTTGTCCTCTTGAATTGTCTAAGTTTGAATTTGAACTTAAGAATTCTGGTCAGTACAGGGAAACATTTGATTTAAGTGTTGAAGGTATTTTAAAAGATAAAGTTAGTATGAGTGATACTGCTATTACTTTGGATAAAGGACAGACAAAGAAGATAATTGCTTTTGTTACAGGTCCTGAAGATGCAGGAGAATTTGGTTTCACTATAGTTGCTAAAGCAAAGTCAAGTAGTATTGTTGAATCATTTAATGCTAAATTACAAGTAAATCCTTGCTTTGATTTCCTTGTTGAAGTAGAAAGGAGTGCATATGATTTTTGTGAACATACAGTGCAGGAAGTGCCTATTAAAATAACTAATAGGGGAACTGCAACTAATGATTTTGATTTAAATCTTAATGGTCCTGAGTGGGCAAAACTTGATAATAGATTTTTACAACTTAAACCAGGAGAGTCAAAAATAGTTACTTTGGTTATGGCTCCTGATTTTGGTATTCAAGGAGACTCTACTGTAAGTCTTGATGTTGCACCTGAAAAAGGTAGATTAAAAGCAGTTCATGATTTTAATGTAAATGTTAGAAAGTGTAATGCTGTTGGCGTAAATATAATTGAAGATAAAACTAGAGTTTGTAATGGAATATCTGGAAGTTTTGAAACTGTAGTAAAGAATTTAGGGGAATCTAATAAAGAATTTAGATTACAAATGCAAGCTCCAGGTTGGGTTACTCTAGGGCAGGCTGCTCCAGTATTCACTTTGAAATCTCTGGAAGAAAAGAAATTATTCATAAGAATGGATCCAGGTTTAGATGTAGCGCCTGGGATACAAAAAGTTAGAGTAGGTGTCTCTGCAACTGATGAAAGTAGTGTAACTGCTTTCTCAGAAGATAATATTGATGTTGAAATTGTTGGAGTTGAAGGTTGTTTTAGACCATCTATAGAAGTTGATAAAGATAATGTAGTTGTATTCTTTGATGCAACATCAACTTTGCCTTTCGCAATTAAAAACAATGGAATTACAGCAGCAGAATATAATGTTGTTGTTTCCGGATCAGCTTCTAACTTCGTACAGCTTAATCCTTCTGTTGTAAGAGTAGAGCCTGGAAGAAGTGAAATAGTTTATATGTACATTGCTCCATCAAGTCAAATTGCTTTGGGAGATTATGAAGCTGTTCTTTCAGTTAGATTAAAAGATAGTGACTTTTTAGTATCTCAAAGAATAGGGATAGGTATAACTGATAATCCTGAAAAAGTAACTGTTGTAGAACAAGTAGTTGAGAAGAATGTTGCTAATGAAAACAGTACTGTAGAAGTCGTCAATACAGACAATAAAAGTTTGGCTGAAATAATTAAAGGTATGAGTGATAGAGATAAGAATAGGCTTAAGATAACTATTGGACTTATTGCTATACTTATTGTATTGATACTTTTAATTAAGTTTGGAGTATTTAAGAGGATAACTAATTTCTTCTATGATGAAGTTGAAGGGTAAGGTTCTTAAACTTTTTGGCTTTTCTTTGTTTTATGGAAAAGTATGAAAAAGATTTGACAGAATTATTACTGGAGAGAATTGTTCCTGAGGAAAGGCTGCTTAGTTCTGGAAGAGTATCTAGATATTATTTAGATTTTGGAAGAATAAATACTGCTCGTAATATCTTACAATTCGACGAGTTATTTTTTTTAAGGTTTAAGGATATTGTTGCTAGTAATAATCTATTGTTTAATGTTTTATATGGGGCTAGTGGTACAGGTTCTTTGCTAGCAAGGGCTCTTGTTTCTAAATTTTCAGATATAAGGCCTAATTTAGATTTTAGTTATGGGAGAGAAAAAGAGATTAAGAAAGGTTCTCGGATTGGGTATTTGGATGGTTATCATCCTAAAGCTCTGGATAATGTTTTAATTATTGATTCTGCTATATCTACAGGAAATAAACTTAATCGTGAGGCAACCAAAATTCTTGATACTGGTGCAAGTTTATCAGGTTTTGTTGTAGTATTTGATAGAAAAGAAAGAAGTGGTGTGAGATATGCGAGTGAAGAGCTTGCTGATAAATTTGGTGTAGGAGTATATAGCTGTGTTAATGTAGATGATTTTAGTTCGTTATTGCCTGATGGCGATGTGGTAAAAAGAATGATAGCTGAGCAGCAAGAAGAATTTGGAATAAAACATTATAATTTCTTTTCTTTAGATCAAAGTGGTCTTGATTATGCTACGCGAATCATAGTTAAAGATTTACTGGTGGTAGGTGATTTGGAAGCACAAATGGTGATTGATTTAGTTTCATATAGAACTGGTGTAAGTAAGAAACATATTTTTAGTGATTCACGTTATAAAAATATTGTAAGAGCGAGACAACTTACTATGTACCTTTTAAGACAATCAGGAGTAAGTTTTCCAGCAATAGGAAGAATGTTAGGTAGAGATCACTCTACTGTGATACATGGATGTAGAACTATTAGTGATATATTACCTGAGTAAATTAAACTTTTAAGCTTACAACTTTAGAAACTCCATCCTGCATTGAAATTCCATAAATCTGATCTGCTTCTGTTATAACACTGTCATTGTGTGATATTACAATATATTGTGCGTTTCTGGAATATTTTTGAATAAGATGTGTAAGCATACTTGAGTTCCTTTTATCTAATGCTGCATCAACCTCATCTAAAAAGTAGAATGGCGATGGTTCATATTCTTGAATTGCAAAAATGAATGATAAAGCTGCCATTGTTTTTTCTCCACCTGATAAACTCTTAATATCTAAGTATTTGTTACCTTGTAACCTTACTTGGATATCAAGACCACCTTCAAATGGATTCTCTTCATTTTCTAATTCAACGTAAGCTTCTCCTTTTGTTGTTAGTTCTGAGAATATTCTTTTGAAGTTCTTTACTATTTCATTATATGTTTTCATAAATACTGCTTTCTTCCTATTTTCAACTTCATTTAACATTATCATAACATCATCTTTTTCTGATTGCAGTTTTTCTGCCTTTTCTATTAATTTCTTGTATTCTATTTCTATTGCCTCATAAACTTCTAATGCTCTCATGTTAACTGAACCTATCTTTGCTATGCCATGCTCAGTTTCTTTAACTTTTAATCTTAATTCATCTGTGCTTAATCCCCTTTTGATTGTGCAATTCTTGAACTCTTCAAACTCTTTCTGTAATGCTTCTAATTCTGCTATTATCTTTGCTTTATCTATAGAAATGTTATTCTTCCTTTGTTCAATATTCTGAATCTTTAACTGATGTTCTGTAGATTTTGTTTCTACTTTTGAGGTTCTTTCAGTAGTTTTATTTCTTTCTGCGATTAATTCTCTTAGATTTCCGTGGTATTTTTCTTCTTCTTTTTGTTTTTCTTTTAATTCTTTTTCTAGATTAGATAGTGATTGTTTTAGGTTCTTGCTTTCGTTTTGGAAATCTTCTACTTCTTTCTTATATTGTAATATTATTTTTTCAGATTTCTCAAGCTCAGGCTGTAAAATGTTTTTTACTTGATTATTGATATTTTTTAAATCAGAATTAGTTTCTATTATTTGTTCTCTTATATTTGCTTTTTGAGTTTCTATTTCTTCTAATCCCTTTGTGATTGTAGGATCTTGAAGCTTCTGCATGAATTCTTGTTTTTGGATTTTAAATTTGTTAATAAACTTTTGACTGCTTGTTATTTCATCTTGAAGTTCTTTTATCTTTTCTCCTTCTTCTTTTGAAATTTTCTTCAATTGATTTTGTTCTTCTAGGAGTTTGTTTACATCTTCTTTAATGTTTAATGTCCCTTCTAATTTAATTACATCAACTTCCAAATGAGCCCTCCTTTCTCTTAATTGTCGTATCTTATCTTCATTTTCTAATCTATTTGTCTGAACTGTAGCTATTATATCTTGCAACCTTGCGACTTCTTTTTCTAAACTTGTTAATTTTTCTGAAACATCTTTTTCTTTAAACCCAAGACCAGTTCTTTTTCCCCTGTAACCACCAACCATTGCACCTGAAGTTTCTACTAAATCACCCTCAATTGTAACCATACGAACTGTACCAATACCAATTGATTTTGCTATATTCAAATCTTTGACAACTAAAGTAGAACCAAAAACATAAGAAAATATATTCCTATATTGAGGATTAAATTGAACTAATTCTAGTGCTAGTCCTTCAACACCAGGTTTTTTTAGATGGTGCTTAATCCCTAAGTCTTCCCTGCCTCTTACTTTATTCAACGGAAGAAAAGTTGCAATACCTAATTTGTTTTCTTTTAAGTAATTAATACATTTGTGTGCTGTATTTTCATTATCAATAACTAAACTTAATATTCGACTACCAGCTGCAATTTCTAATGCTAACGCATATTTCGATTCAACTTCCCCTAATTGAGAAACTGTACCATAAACACCTGGAAACTGGCTTTTTAGTTTTAGGATATTCTTTGTTGCTACATCTGCTAATGTATATTCTGTAATTTTTGTCTGTCTTGCCTCTACTTTTGCTAGGTCTTCTTCTACTTTCTGTAAATTAGCTCTTGCCTTTGATAACTGAGCTGCAAAACTAGAATCTTCTTCTATTAATTTTGTTAATTCCTTTGTTAATATTTTTAGTTCTTCTTTTTTTGTATTTAATTCCTTTAACTCTTTTGATGAACCTATACCCCTTATATTATCTATTCTCTCTTGGATGGTATTTAACTGGAAATTGATTTGGTCTACTTTAGATAGTGAAATTCTTTTTGTATCTTCTAATTCACTAGTTTTGTATAAATTATTTTCTATTTCTTTTTCTATACTGCCTATCCCTTGTTTAAAATCTTCTGGAATTCCCTGCTTCTCTTTAAACTCTTGGATTTTTTTGTTTACTTTACTGTCTTCGTATTGAAGATTATCAACTTTCTTTAGAAGATCTTGTTTTTGCTTGTTAATTTCACTTACTTTGTTTTTTGTTTCTTCTATGCTTGTAATTATTTGTGATTTTCTAGAATTAATTCTTTCTATTTCTGTACTGCAAACATCAACTCTTGATTCTGTTTTTATTATGCTCTCCTTAAGATCATCAATCTGTTTTCTCAATTGAATCTGTTCTTTTTCTCCTTTTTCTTCAATTTCTTTGTTGATTTGTTTGATTTTTTCTTTAAGTTCTTGGATATTTGATTTTAATTCTGCCAGTTCTTTCTTTTCTGATTCTATCTCTAATTCTGTTTTCTTTAATCTTGATTCTATTTCTTCTTTCTTGGTTTCTTTATCTTTGATTTGATAATGTAAGTATGTTCCTTTGTAGTCTTTAAGTTCTTCCTGTAATTCCTTAAAACGCTTTGCCTGGTCCCTTTCTTTTTTTAATTCACGTAAATTTGCTTCTCTTTCTGTTAAGATTATATTTGCTTCTTTTAATTTTTCTTCTACTTTTTGTAATTCTAGTAAGCATTTGTGTTTTTTATCTTCATAAATAGATATTCCTGAAATTTCTTCTATTACTTCTCTCCTTTCATCACCTTTCATCTCCATAAAATGGACAATGTCACCTTGAAGAATTATATTATGTCCATCTGGATCGATTTTTGCTCTTCTTAGAAGATCTAAAACTTCCTGTCTTGTCCTTACCTCATCATTAATTCTATAAGTACTTGTGCCATTTTCTTTTACTGTTCTTGTTATACTGATTGTTTCTGAATCTATTAGAAATTTTTTTTTAGAATTATCAAATTCTATTGTTACTGATGCTTCTTTTGCTGCTGCACCTTTTTTCCCACCATTGAATATTAAATTAGCTGTTTTTTCTGCTCTCATCCCTTTGGCAGATGATTTACCTAGAACGAAACATAATGAATCTGCTATATTACTTTTCCCAGAACCGTTTGGTCCTATAATCATATTAAAATTATCACCAAAAACTAGTTCTGTTTTGTTTGCAAAAGATTTGAACCCCTTTGCTACAATTCTCTTTATTTTTGTCATAGATATTAAACAAACTTCTAGTTGGATTTATAAAGTTTTTTATAACCTATTTTGGTAACAGAAGCCTTAATTTGTCAATTATTTGGTTTGTTACTATAATGAAGTAGACACAAACGAAAAGTATTTAAATAAGTTGGCCCTACTATACGTTATCACCTCTTTTTCCCGGAAAGAGATTCTTCGGAGTCTCCTTCTGGGTTTTAATCAAAATGGGAACAAAAATTGAATTCAACGATACTTTAAAACTTTCTAAGGGTGGTGGCTTTCCTAGTGATTTAAATCTTAATGATTATGTTAAAGATTCTTTACGTATAAGGGAGAAATTTCTTGGGCAAACTTTTGATTTTGAAAAATCAGATGTTCGTATATTCCATACTGGTGCTGATACACGTGTTTTTTTAGTTGAAGATATTAATGGAATGTGGTTATATTGGGGACATGCAGTAATAGAAAAATTATCAACTGATGGAGAAGTTACTTCTGGTAGATATAGAATTACAAAATTATACGACATTGATTACCAAAGATTAGCAACTATAAACGAATCACCTGATGGAAGAAGTTATTTTGGAGACCACTTGTAGTTTAGAGTAATTTTTCTAAAGGATTTCCATGTTCTGATCCTAATGTTTTGTAGTGATTTTCCCAATCTGGATCAAAATTTAAATGTAATTTTATAGGTTTACTAATACTTAGTGCATATACTAGTTCCATTAATGTCCCTTGTGAAACACCAAACAACCAAAATTCATCACAAATATCAACTGCTCTTCTACAGAAATCCATTGTTCTTTCTCTTCCAATTGGACCCCCTTCAAATCTTTCATATTCAAATGCTTGAAAGGGATGAAATGGACCAAGTCCTTGACTTGTAACATAATCCATAATTTCTTTTCTTGTGTTACTTATTCTTGAAGGTGTTGCACAGTATACAAGTTTCATAAATCTATAAAGAATTATTTTGTTTTTATATCTTTCTAAAGTAAGTTATCTATTTTCTTTCCATATAACCACATGCACCGCAAAGTAATCTATCTTTATGCTGCGCTAAGAATACAGCAGGTCCGCATTTACTGCACGTTCTTGCTTTTACTAATTTTTCACCTTCTAATTTATATTTAGAATATTTCTTACTTGAAACATGAGGTTTAACCTTCTTTTTTCCTTTCTTTACTACTTTCTTCTTTGATTTTTTTCCCATTTTATGCTGCTACCTCTGCTGGTTTTTGTTCTACTTTTGGCGCTTCTTTCTTTTCCTTCTTCTTTAAAGGATCGAAAAACTGTAATGCCTTTTCATCTTCATAAACATGGCATATTACTTTTATCTTGTTTGCACCAAATTTAGTGTAAATATGCCTGATTGCAATAAGTTCAGATTTTATGTTTAAAGATTTAGAAACTTCTTTTTTAATCTGTTCTCTTGATGGTGTTGTTTTACCTGCATGTTCTATCTCAAATGCTATTCTTTTTCTGCTAAGCAATGGCATTTCACGTTCATATAATTTTTTCATTTTACTTTAATAACATATTCTCCTTTTGATTTTATTCCTAAATTCTTTGCAACTTCTGATTTATTTGCATCTATGATTAGAATCTTTCCTTTCCAGCTTGTAGTTGTATCTTCTGAATTACATAAAGGACATTTATTACCTTTTACAAATATTCTACATTTTCTACATGCTTTTCTTTTCATTTTTTCTTCTTAACAGCTTTTTTAGCTTCCTCCAACCACTGCAAGTTACCCATCATAGGCTGTCTCATTGTTAATGCAATTTTAGGATTTGAAATGTCTTTGTAACTTACTGCAATTACTCTTGCCCTGCATTTATCATTTACTTTTAGTATTTTTTTTGATTCTTTCCCTGATAAAACTTTTGTCTTTGCAAATGAAACAAAATCATCCATAGTCTGCGATAAGTGAATTAATCCATCAACAGGACCAATGTTAATAAAAGCACCATAGTTCGTGATATCTGTTATTTGACCTAAAGCTACTTCCTGTAATTCTGGCATGTATGTTAACATGTTAAATTCTGTATCGTAATAAGCTGCACCATCACCAGGAATTATGATACCTTCTCCTATATTTAGGATTTGTGTAACATTAATTACAAAACCTGTCTCTTGAGAAATGTAACCTTCAAAGTCTGAATTTAGCTGTGTAAGAATTGCCTCATTTATATCTTTGTCAAGAAGATGCGGTGGTACCCTAACATGACTTTTAGCTTTAAGTTCGTAAAACATTTTTATAAAGGTATTAGATGTTATTTTATAAATGTTTTGGTTTATAAGGCTCTGTCCTGATTCTATTGTTCCCTCCTAGAATTTGTAGATTAAACTAATTATTAAAGACTGCGAGCAATCACTACTAATTAGCTCTTCTTAAGGTGTCATCAACAATATCTGTTAGTGTCCACATACCCCAGCAACTCCCTAGACCCCGAGCTGCGATGTTTTTGTTAACAATAAATTCTTGTCCTGGTTTGAAACCCCTTACATAACTACCCTTAACAATTGCTCTTTTATCTGCATATTCAACTGGGACAAAAATAGGATTAGAGTTATTTAAAGGTTTGATTACCTTGAGCTCATATGTTAGTGTATCACCTTCAACAGTTCTTTTCTTCACTTCAACTATAGCACGTGCATCATCTTCTTCATAAATTGCTTTTTCTCCTGGTTCATATACTTTCATTTTACCACTCCACTATTAATTCATAAGCGCAGAAAATATTTAAATTGTGCTGTTTTTGAGTTCTAAGTATTTCCTTTGTCTTACTATCACATAAGGGCATTTTAAGTGTTTTTGCAGTTCCTTATCCATTGTGGCTACTAAATCACCTTTTTTAAGGCTTTTAATGATTAAAATATCTACCAGACCATCTTCGTTGGTTTCTACGATCTTCCATTTCTGGACTAATTTTAAGGCTATTTGGGCACTAGTTCTGGTTTTGTTATCCTCTGCTAACTTCCTGAGTTCTCCTTGAATCTTGTCAATTATTGCTATTTCGTAAGGAAAGTCTAAAATTCTATCTAATTCAGGTTCTATGTGAACTTTATTCTCAATACAGTAAATAATAAAATTTGTGTCTAAAATGACCCTTTTCATTGTTTTTTATATGATCTCATTCTTAATAAATTATTTGATTTTACAAATTTCAAGTGGAGTTTAGTATTTTCATGAATTAAGCCTTAATTCTTCGAAATTCATGGGTTTTCTGGGTAGAAATCTATATAAATATGTCTTACCTTCTTATATATAGAAAAAAGTAATGAATTGGAGGTGTTTAACCCTTATTTTAGTGAAAAAAATGAAAAATTAGTTTATATCTTATAATCTACTAAAATTAACCTAAAAAGTCAAAAATGGCAGAAACAATTATTCAAAATCAAACATACAAAGCTGAAAATATCAGAGTCTTGAAAGGACTAGAAGCAGTTAGGTTAAGACCAGGAATGTTTATAGGTGATACTGGTTCTAGAGGTTTACATCATTTGGTTACTGAGCTTGTTGATAATTCAATAGATGAAGCTATGGCTGGATTTTGTAAGAACATACAAGTGATAATTCATAATGATGGTTCTGTTAGTGTTACTGATGATGGTAGGGGAATTCCTACTGGAATGCATCCTGATGAACAAAAATCTGGTGTTGAAGTTGCTTTAACTATTCTTCATGCAGGTGGAAAGTTTGACAAAGATACGTATAAAGTTTCTGGTGGTTTACATGGTGTTGGTGCTTCTGTTGTTAATGCTCTCTCTAAAGCATTAAAAGTTATTGTTAAACAAAATGGAAAAATACATATGCAAAAATACAGGCTTGGGGTCCCTATTACTCCTTTAGAAATTGTTGGAAATACTGATGAAACTGGAACTGCAGTTACATTTTACCCAGATGAATCAATATTTACTGTAATTGAATTTAGCTATGATATTTTAAGAAATAGATTGAAAGAACTTGCTTTTTTAAATAGTGGTTTGAAGATAAGTATTAAGGATGAAAAAACTGAGAAATCAGAAGATTTCTGTTATGAAGGTGGATTGAAAGCTTTCGTTGAATATCTGAATAAAAGTAAAAATGTTTTACATAAAGATGTAATTTCCTTTTCTAAAGGTAGTGGAAATGTTGCTGAAGTTGAGATTGGAATGCAATATCATGATGGTTTTCAGGAAAATGTTTATAGTTTTGCAAATAATGTTAATACTGTAGATCATGGAACCCATTATACTGGTTTTGCAACTGCTTTAACTAGAGTGATTAATAATTATATTAAAAATAAAAATCTTGCAGAAGCTAGTATGCAAGGAACAGATACAAGAGAAGGATTGACTGCAATAATTTCTGTTAAAGTTCCTGAACCACAATTTGAAGGACAGACAAAAACTAGATTGGGAAATTCAGATGTAAAAGGTTTTGTTGATAAGATAACTTTTGAAGCACTAACTAATTATTTTGAAGAACATCCTTCAACTGCAAAGATCATTGTTAATAATTGTATTAATTCTGCTAGAGCAAGAGAAGCTGCTAAAAAAGCAAGAGAACTTACTAAGAGAAAAGGATTGCTTGGTTCTCACTCATTACCTGGTAAATTATCTGACTGCCAAGAAAGAGATCCTGCTAAAGCTGAAATATTTATAGTTGAGGGAGATTCTGCTGGTGGAACTGTTAAACAAGCGAGAACTAGAGAAACTCAAGCTGTATTACCTGTATTTGGAAAGATATTGAATGTTGAAAAGGCAAGAATTGATAAAGTTTTGAAAAGTGATAAGCTTGCTATGTTAATAGCTGCTTTAGGATGCAGTATAGGGGATGAATTTGATGTTAATAAATTAAGATATCATAGAATTATATTAATGGCAGATTCTGATGTTGATGGGTCACATATTACTACTTTGAATTTAACTTTGTTTTACAGGCATTTAAAACCAATAATTGAAGGAGGATATTTGTATATTGCATTACCTCCACTTTATCAAATTAAAAAAGGAAAGAAAATAGTTTATGCTATGGATGATAAAGAAAAAAATAAAATATTATCTGAGATTGGGAGTGAAGGTGTTAATATTCAAAGATATAAAGGTCTTGGTGAAATGAATGCTGATCAATTATGGGAAACTACTATTAATCCTGAAACAAGAAATTTAAAACAAGTAACGATTGAAGACGCAATCGAAGCTGATAATATGTTTACTATGTTAATGGGGGAAGAAGTTGAACCAAGAAAAGAATTCATTATGGCTCATGCTAAAAGTGTAAAGAATCTGGATGTGTAAAATGACAATATTTGATGGCTTAGCAAATAGAACTGAAGAGATTCCTAATAGAGATAGTTTAAGATACGCAAGATGGATATATTCGAGACATTCAGCTGATCACGAGACTCCAGTATTAACTTGCGATCCTCGTGAATATAGGGTAATAAGTTTAGTCGAATTGTTTCCTCATGAAGATGTAATATATTTAGATATATCTAAAAAACAATTATTGAATGGGGAAGGAATAATATTACAGGGGGCTAATCTTTCTGAATTAAAAGAAAGATTAGAAAGATCTGAAAGAGAATTAAAGTTTGCATCACCGGGAGCATTTGGTTTAGAATTAGGAGAATTACAAATGTTTGAAAGAAAGTTAGCTGAAATATTTGGAGATTATAGAAGGAGATAGAAATGCCACAAAATATTATTCCAACATTGATTGAACAAGAAATGAAGAGTTCTTACTTAGATTATTCTATGAGTGTTATAGTTGGAAGAGCATTGCCTGATGTTAAAGATGGACTAAAACCCGTCCATAGAAGAATTTTATATGCTATGCACAAAGAAGGAATGCATCATGATAAAAAATTCAGTAAATGTGCGGGTGTTGTAGGGTCTGTTTTAAAATATTTTCATCCGCATGGTGATACTTCTGTTTATGATGCTCTAGTTAGATTAGCACAGACATGGGCATTGAGATATCCTTTAGTTTTTGGTCAGGGAAATTTTGGTTCTCAAGACGGTGATCCTGCTGCTCATTATAGGTATACAGAATGTAAACTGAATAAAATCGCTGCAGAAATGTTATTAGATATTGATAAAAATACTGTCGATTTTGTTCCTAATTTTGATGGTGTCACTGAAGAACCTGTAGTTCTTCCAGCTAAATTACCTAACTTGTTAGTTAACGGAAGTTCCGGTATTGCAGTTGGTATGGCAACTAATATCCCTCCACATAATATTCTTGAGATATGTGATGCTTCAATCGCTTTAATTGAAAATCCTGAAATTAAATTTGAAGAGCTAATTAGTTATGTTAAAGGACCTGATTTTCCTACTGGGGGAATCATATGTGGGACTACTGGAATTAAACTAGCTTACAAAACAGGAAAAGGAAAAGTTGTTGTAAGATCAAAAACCGAACTAGAAGATAGAAAAATTATAGTTACTGAGATTCCTTATCAAGTCAATAAATCTATTTTACTTGAAGATATAGCTAGATTAGTACAAGAAAAAACTATTGAAGGTATTTCTGATATTAGAGATGAAAGTGATAGAAAAGGAATGAGGATTGTATTTGAATTAAAAAGAGATGCTAATACTGAGGTTGTATTGAATCAACTATTCAAGCATACATCATTGCAAACTACTTTTGGTGTAAATACTATTGCACTTGTTAATGGCGAACCTAAACTATTATCCTTAAGAGACTGTTTGGATGAATATTTAAAACATAGATTTGAAGTTGTAACAAGAAAATGTAAATTTGATTTAGATAAAGCTGAGAAAAGGGCACATATACTTGAAGGACTAAAAATTGCACTTTCAAATATTGATGCTGTTATAAAATTAATAAAAGCAAGCAAGACTGTTGATGATGCAAGACAAGGATTAATTATTACTTATAAGTTAAGTGAAGAACAAGCTAATGCAATATTAGATATGAGACTGCAGAAATTAACTTCATTAGAAACTAATAAATTAAATGATGAATATGATAATTTATTGAAATTCATTAAGCAGTTGCAAGAGATATTGGCTTCTCCTCTTAAAATCAATTCCATTATTAAAGATGAATTAATAGATTTAAAAAATACTTATGGTGATGGGAGAAGAACACAGATAACTGGTGCTGATGTTGATGATATTGATGTTGAAGATCTAATTGATGAGCAAGAAGTTGTTGTTACTATAACTAACAAAGGTTATGTAAAGAGAGTGCCACTAGAATCTTATAGAGAACAAAGAAGGGGTGGAAAAGGATTAGTGGCAACTGGAACAAGAGATGAAGATTTTGTTCAAGATTTGTTTGTTTGTAATACACATGCTTATTTGCTTTGCTTTACTGAGAATGGAATTGTACATTGGTTAAAAGCTTACCAGGTCCCTGAAGGATCAAGATATGCTAAAGGATCAGCAATTGTTAATTTACTTAATTTAAGTAAAGATGATAAGATTGCAGCTATTGTTCCTGTAAATAAATTTGAAGAAGGAAAATATTTAGTGATAGCAACTAAAAAAGGCGTTATAAAGAAAACAGATATTCTAGAATATTCAAGACCTAGAAAAGGTGGAATAATTGGAATTGATCTGCGTGATGGAGATGAATTAATTAATGTCAGATTGACTGATGGAAAAAAAGAAATTATGATAGCTACTAAAGACGGAAGAGCTGTGAGATTTAATGAGGTTGATGTCAGATCTGTTGGTAGAGGAAGTATAGGGGTTAGAGGAATTAATACAAAAGGATCTGCTGTAATAGGAATGGAAGTTGTTGATAATAAGTATCTCTTAACTGTAACTGAAAAAGGTTATGGGAAAAGAAGTTTAGTTGAAGATTATAGACTTATTAATAGAGGTGGTTCAGGGGTTACTAATCTTAAGATTACAGATAAGAATGGAAAGGTTGTTGGTGTTAAAATTGTAGGTGAAGATGATGGAATTATGTTTATTACTAAATCCGGAGTTATTATAAGAACTAATGTTAATCAGATTTCTGTTATAGGAAGAAACACTCAAGGTTTAAGAATTATGAAGTTGGATGAAGGCGATGAAGTTGTTTCTGTTGCTAAGATTGTTGAAGAAACAAATGATGAATGAGTTTTGAAATTATTCTTTTCTATCTAACTCATTATGTACAATTATTGGACAATGAGAAGCAAATAATATTTTTGGTCCAAGTTTTATTCTATCTGCACTAAGATTATCTAGGAATTTTTCTGTTTTTCTTGGAAGACCTATAAAGTCACCTAATGCAAATAAAACATTCTCTTTGAACTTAAAATCTCTTATATCTTCACCTTTTTGATGTAAATAAATTAATTGATGTGTTTTTGATTTTTCCTTAACTAAAGTTTCAAATGCTTTTTTAGATACTTTTACTCCTGGTGAAACTTCTACTTCTTCATTTAATTTTAGATTTAATCCTTTTTTTAATGCTGATTTTATTGTTCTTCCAATATCCTGATCATCATCTATTTGAATCCCTTTCAATGTTTTTCCTTCAAAGGTTATAATTTTAGGTGGTGATCTTGGACCTGACAATGCAACATGAATTATTGTGTCTCTCCTAAGATCATTTGATAAACATAATGTATTGAGAATTGTTCTACATACTGTGTTCATTCTTCCAGCTTCAGCTAATTCATTTAATTCAAAGTCTGGTGTTGTTCTTGCCTTCAATGCTAGTAATATAAATTCTCTCACGTATTAAAGTTGATATAACAAACTATATAAGTATTATTTTTTACATCAACATTTAAAGAGAACTATAACTCTAGGTTTATCCCATTTCTTTTTAATATACTTATACACTTTAAGAGCGTTTCAACATCTCTCATTCCATCACGATCTTCACAATTTGCTTGTCCTGATGTCAAATATGTAGTAGGATTTCCAATTTCTCCAGCTAATTTTTGTGCTATTTCTGGTTTTAATCCTGGTAGTTTTGGTTTTTGACCTTTGCTCCCAGGTTCTGACCATTGAATTAAAAGTCCACCATCTCCTTTTCTTTTGTATCGTTTGAATACAGAATAATCAAATGTCTCTGCTTTACCACTATAAGCTGCATCAGCACTTACTACTGCTTTTCCCCTAATTTCTATATCATCACGACTACCAGTTAAACTTTCAACATTTTTTATGAATGATTCTCTACTCATATCTTTCCCTCAGATTTACTTTTATTTAAAGCTTTTTCTTTGTATTATTATTGAAGAATATTTGATGAAGTATAATAATATTTAAATAGACTTTTCTTATTGAATTCTTGAATGAGAAATACACTTATAACTGATTTACAATGGGGTGATGGAGGTAAAGGGAAAATAGTTGATTTTCTTGCACCTAATTTTGATTATATTGTACGTTTTCAAGGCGGAGATAATTCTGGACATACAGTAGTTGTTAATGGTAAAAGATATGCACTACATTTAGTTCCTTCTGGTATTCTTTATCCTAAAAAAACTTGTGTTCTTGGAGCAGGAATGGCTATTAATCCGAAGACTCTTTTAGGTGAACTTGCACAGTTTGATGATGTTCCACACGCTAAGGTAATAGTTTCCCCTAAAGCTGCTATGGTTATGCCTTGGCATATTGCTGAAGATAAAGTGAAAGGAAAAGGTATAGGAACTACTGGGAAGGGAATGGGTCCATGTTATAGAGATGATGTTGCCAGAATTGGATTGAGAATTGGTGATTTGTTAGATACTAAAGATTTGAAAGATAAAGTAGAAAGTGGATTTAATAGATTTTTTAGAGAAACACCTTTAAGATCAGATGAATTAAATTTAGATAGAAGTGATTTAGATAGAATTGTTGCTGATTATCTTGCTTATGCTGAAGGTTTGGGTGATTTAATCTGTGATGTTGGTAGTGTTTTATATAGAAACGCTACAATTGGAGAAGGAATTTTACTTGAAGGTGCTCAAGGAACAATGCTTGATAAAAGATTTGGAACTTATCCTTATGTAACTTCTTCTGACTGTGCTGTTGGTGCTGTGCATACTGGAACTGGAGTTAGAATAAGAAATTTAGAAGTATTAGGATTACTGAAAGCATATACTACAAGAGTCGGAGACGGTCCTTTCCCAACTGGATTAATTACTCAAAGTGAAAGTAAAGAATTAGAAGCAAGACTAAATAGAAAAAAAGGAGAAGTTGGTGATAGTGAACCTTTAGAAGTTTTAACTGATGAAAATTTAGAAGGTGTGCGAAAGGGAAATAAATTAAGTTTAGCAAAATACTTACGTGTTAAAGGAAATGAATATGGAACTACAACAGGAAGACCAAGAAGAACTGGATGGTTAGATCTTGCTCAATTAAGATATGCTGCCAGAGTTAATGGTGTAGATTCTTTAATTGTTACAAAATTAGATATTTTATCTGGCATTGGTGATATTCCTGTATGTATGTTTTATGCAGGTGAAGAATTTCCTGAGGATCTTGAGAAAGCTATTCCACACTATACTGATTATGAAGGATGGAATAGGGATATTTCTAATGTTAGACGTTTTCATGATTTACCTGAAAATGCAAGAAGATATTGTGAAGGTATCCAGGCTGGTACTGGTTTATTTATAAAATATATTGGCGTTGGACCTGATAGAGAACAGATTATTGGTCTTTAATTTTTATTCGTATCTTAAAGCATCAACTGGTGTTAAATCAGCTGCTTTCTTTGCTGGAAATACCCCTGAAATTATCCCTACAAAAAATGAAAACGCTAATGCTCCACCGATAATCATAAAATTTACGTCAGCTTTAATTAAATTTGTCCCAAACACTTGAGTTGTAATTAATTCTACACCTTTGCTTAATCCAATTCCAATAAGAACACCTATTATTCCACCACATACCCCTAGCAATCCACTTTCCAATAAAAATAATAATAGAATATCTTTATTTTTTGCACCTATAGCTTTCATTATTCCAATTTCTTTTGTCCTTTCCAATACAGAAGTATACATTGTGTTCATAATTCCAATCCCACCTACAAGTAGGCTGATTGCTGCAATCCCTATTAATACTACTTGTACAATGTTAAGTAAACTATTAAACGATGATAATAACTGTTCTGGTGTTTGAACTTCAAAATCTTCTTTACCTTCTTTTTGATTTCTTTTTCTTCTTAATTCTTTTTTAATATCATCAGTAACTTTATTTACCATGTCTTTTGAATCAACCTTTGCAACCAACACACTATATTCTTTATCTAAATTATATAAATCCCTAAAGTCCTTTTCATTTATTACAATACTGCCATCTCTCCCAGGATCCCCAATTGTGTCTAGTATCCCTACCACATCAAATTTTTTATCATTAATATTAATTTTATTCCCTACTTTAACAGGTTTACTAAAGATATCCCTATTGAAATTTTTGCCCACCATTGCTTTGTTTTTATCTGATTTCTTTAGAAGTCTCCCATATAATGCTTTATAATTATTGAATTCATTTACTATTTCTACTCCTTCATCTTGAGGTTCACTTGCGATAAACTGATTTCTCACTTCATCATTGAATTCTATTCTTCCAGTTTTTAGTAATCTTCCTGCAGCGTTTTTTACTCCTTTGATTTTTTTTATAGTTTCCAAGTCTTCTATACTTATTTGTTTTGCTGAATGTGAACCTGGTGGACCAAAACCTGCACTTTTAGCTTGAATAATTATTTTATCTGCACCTATAATAGAAAATTGTTCATTAACTGCACTTTGCAAACCTTGACCTAGGCTTATCAGTCCAACAACAGCAGCAATACCAATGAATATCCCAATCATTGTTAACCAACTTCTGATCTTTCTACTAAAGATATTAGTTAATGCTAATCTGAAATAATCCCTTATCATTTTTTCCTAATTTTTTTCATTAATCTGTAAAAACCAAATAAAATAAGAATTATCAAGATACTAATAATAATTGTAAGTGTATTACTTTTTTTTGTTAATCCTAATTTTTCTGCCTCTTCTTTAGTATAGGAAGTTATTGCTAATTCCATATCTTGCGTGTACTGCTGATTATTTGCATCTAAGAAAGTGATTGTTAAAGGTAAGTGTAATAAACCATTTCTGTTTGCATATAAATCTACTTCAACAGTTTGAAAATCATCAGAATCTAAGTCTCCTACATATTCGCTTGAGGAAGATAATACGTTTAAATTAATTGAAGGCTTAAAAATGAAATTCAAAAACTTTACCTGACTTAATCCATAATTAACTACTTTAATGCTAATTGTACTTTTTTCTCCCATAGTTAATATAGGTTTTTCTGTATTAATTTCTAATTTAGGAACACTTCCAACTATTATTGAAAGTAATGTTGAAGTCTGGTAATTATTCCCAAATTCATCAAAGTAAATTAAAGTTAATGGAACTTTGTAAATACCAGGCTGTGCTTCTGGAATACTTATAATTTTAAAATTAAGTACAATATTAGTATCTGCATTTACTTCATCTACTATCTGTTCTGTAACTGAATCTGATGGGGCAAATGGTAATTCTTTACCTGATAAATCTAAGTTTACTTTTAGATTTTTAATATTAAATGAAGCTTTATTTTCTAAATCCACACTTATTTCTGCAGTTGATCCTGGTGATATTTGTTCTGGCGTTGTTTTTATGTTTCTGATTGAAACTGTTGGTTCTATTGATTTTACTTGAATTAAATAACTCTCTTCTGTACCATCTATATCTAATTTTATTGGTCTGAAACCAGATTTTGCTTCCTCTTTTGCTAATACAGTCCATATTAGACTAACTGATTCTTTTGGAAGTAAACTATCTATTGATTTTGTATTCCCACTAACTGAAAAGTCATTGTTTGACTTAAGTTCAAAATCTATGTTTGTCAAGTTAGTTCTTGCATTATTTGTTGCTTGAAAATTTAATATGAAATAATTCCCTACTGTTACTGGTGCTGGCTGAGAACTAACAAGATTCACTTGTATATCTTTTGCCAATGTATTTGTGGCCATCAAAAGCGCAAATATTAATATTACTGTTATTTTTTTCATTTTGTTATTTTCCCTACTTTATTTATCACCTTTCCATCTCTGATTGTAATTATTTTTTCTGCATATTTTGTCAATTCATTATCGTGAGTTACGAAAATTATTGTTTTTCCTTTTTTATGTAAATCCTGGAATAATGCCATGATCTTTTTTCCTGTGGTTGAATCTAAGTTTCCTGTAGGTTCATCTGCCAAGATTATATCCGGATTGTTTGCCAATGCTCTTGCAATTGCAACTCTTTGCTGTTCTCCACCAGATAATTGAGTTGGTTTATGCTCCATTCTGTGATTTAATCCAACAAATTCTAATAGTTCTTCAGCTCTTTTTTTTCTTTTATCAGGATCACTGTTTTGGAATATCATTGGAAGCATAATGTTTTGCAATGCAGTTAAATTATTTATTAGATTGAATTTTTGGAATACGAATCCAATCTTTTTTCCTCTTGAAACTGCTAATTCATCACTATCCATTTTTGTTATGTCTTTATCTGTTAATTTTACACAACCTGTACTTGGGATATCCAAGCAGCCTACCAAATTCATCAATGTGCTTTTGCCTGAACCTGATGGCCCTACAATAACAACAAATTCATTCTCATTAATTGAAAGATCAATACCACTTAAGGCATGAACTGTTTCGTCACCAATCTGGTAATTTTTCCATACTTCTTCTAATTTTATTAAGGTGTTCTTCACTTTTACTACTGGTGAAGGCTAAAAGCTTAAAAACGTTTCGTTTGATTCAATTTACTTTATTAAAATTAGATCTAATCTATGGTCATATTCTTTAAATTTGAAGTTTTTATTTAGTTCTTCTTTTATTTCATTAAATTTACTTGATTTTTTTAAGATTGTAATTGCTATTTTTCCTTTATCTTTTATCACTCTTTTCATTTCCTTTATTGCTTTTTTGTAATTATTAAAATTATGAATCGCTGTTATACATAAAATAATATCAAACTCTTTATCTTTGAATGGAAGTATTTCTGCTTCACCTAAAATTAAATTCTTTCCTTGTTCTATTAGTTCTTTGCATGAATCAATTCCAATTGAATTACATTTAAAATAATTAGTTGAGATTCCTGTCCCACATCCAATATCTAGAAGTTTATCTTTTTCTTTTACTTTTAAATGCTTAGAAATTATTTTTAGTTTTTCTAATTGTTCTTCAGAATAAAGTTCGTTATATGATTTCGCTATTAATTGATAATCCATATTAAATTTTTATTACCATTGTAAGCAATATGTCCTTTCCCTTACTATCATTGGTCCATAAAAGACTATTCTATTACAAATTTTATTTTCTAATCTATTATTCTTTATAGTTCTCTTATAGTTATTATCTTCAATTTTTCCTTTATCATCCTTATTTACATATTCAACTCTTCCTTTTTTGTCTTCTTTAGATTCATCTGCCAATAATTCTAGTGGTGAGACTAAAGTAGCCAATCCAAACAATGTCGCTTGATATAATCTTTTCATCTTTCTTCAAACCCCCATCTTTCTGAAACTTCTCTAATTATTTTTTCAGTTGAGAATTCACTGTCTTTCTGCAAATAATCAGTTCTTCCACAGAAAGGACATTTGATATTATAACCTCTTTCTGGATTAAAATTAAATTTATAATTGCATTTCTTACATGTGTAAGGGATTTTTGTAAGTTTATTCTTTGGAGGTGTAATTAGATCCTGTGCTTTAGGTTTCTTTAAATCCTGTCTTATTTGTTTTATTGGATCTGGGAGTGTTTTTCCCCTATCTTGACAGTTTCCACATATCAATCTCTTTTGCTGATCGTATCTAAGCTTCTTCATTGCTGTTGCTGCTCCGCATCCTCTGCATGTTAATATAATATCAAGATTTGATGTACCTATCATAGAGTGATTAGATGACTTTCTTATATTTAAATATTATTGTGATTTGTTCTTTATAAAGGCCTAATTAAATAATTTAGCAACTACTTTACATGGCTGGCAGATTTCCTGTGAACAGGGCTCTCCACATTCTTTACATGTTTTT
>CAZTRI010000026.1:0-18801 GCA_964616675.1 Candidatus Woesearchaeota archaeon | reverse complement strand
AACTATGATTGCATCACCAAGGTCTTCTTCTCTCCCGGTAGAAAGAATATTTTCTATAAAACCTCTTGGATCTTGTCTTCCTTGTGTACTAAATTGTTCTTCAACAGAAATAACTACTGGAATAGTAACTATCAAAATCATACAAAGTATTGCATTAAATCTTTTTATGTTCATTCTTTAAATTCAGGATACTTGAAGTCCTTTGATTGTGAATTAAATTCTATCCTTGATTGTAGCCTTCCCATCTCTTCTAAATTACCTGGAGCATTCTCAGCTACAGTATAGAAAACTAATGTATTTACCGAAGCTAAATCATTTCTATTGAAACTAAACTCAAACTCAGCACCGCCTTTAGGAGCATAATCAAACTTCATTTCTTCAGTTTCTACTTCCGTACATTCCTCTTTTCCTCTTGCAAATATTCCTATTATTCCTGGGCTATTTATATCAATACATCTTTTAACTTTTTGTTTAGGGGTATTAATAGGCCATGTACTTTCTCCAATAACACTCGACTTTATTTCATAATCTCCAACAACTAATCCAATCTCTTTCTGATCAGGATAGAGTAATGTAGTTGAGTATCCTTTATCTTTATCTAGTAAATTAAAAGTAATCTGTTCTGATTCATAAGGATCTCTAATTTCTTTCTTCCCTTTATCAATTACTTTTACAACAACGTTCTTTTTATAAACAGGTTCTAAAATTAAAACAACATCCTGCTGTCCTTTTATATTTGTTGAAACTCCGTAAGTTTTCCCTTTGAAAAATCCTTCCTTACTTCCTTCTACAATTCCACCTGAACAGAAAGGAACTT
The DNA here is from genome assembly GCA_964616675.1 of Candidatus Woesearchaeota archaeon. Taxonomy (GTDB): domain Archaea; phylum Nanobdellota; class Nanobdellia; order SCGC-AAA011-G17; family GW2011-AR18; genus CAZTRI01. Next base: position 17,984 of record CAZTRI010000026.1, on the reverse strand, counting down.
TTCCAAATACAGTAGATTCACCAGCAGCACTCATTCGAGAAACACCAACATCACATTTAGCAGGATAGCATTTATACTTCACATCAACATCTTCTAAGTCAACTAAACCTCCTTTATTATCAAGAGTTTTAGTTGCAACAAGTAAGTCAGCACCTTTTCCAGCACAAATCTGATTCTCAACTTCAAAATCTAAAGAAACTGGAGCTCTATTTACTCTAGGTTGGTTATTATCAACAATAACCTCAAATCCAAACTGGAATTCTTCATTAGTTTCTTTATTTCTAATTATTGAAACAACAGGATATTTAATATCATAAATAAAGTGATGGGAGTTCAAACAGAAGAATGCTTGTACAGCAGAAGCAACAATACTATCTTGACCTAAATTATCAGATTTTAATATATCACCTTGATTAGGTAAAATTTCAACAAAAGTAGGCCAAATAGGGGAATACATAAAATTAACAACTAAATTTTTATTATCCTTATCTAAAGCATCAAACTCCATTAATCTGTGTGCTCCTGTGTAATCAGTTCCTTTCACTCTTAATGCACCAATGTTTAACTGCAGCAAGTCCTTTAATTTATTTATTGTTTCACTCTTTCTCCACAAAGTAGGAACACATTGAGTATCAACACCCTTGAAAGGAATATCAGGATCATTCGCAACAAGTAATTCAATTGTTTTCTTCTCAAAGAAATATTTTTCATTCTGTTTATTCAGGATCTGTTTAGCAACCTCATAAAGTTCTCCAAAACCAGAAGTAATTTGCGCTTGCGCAGACTGAATAGTAAATTCAATATCTTTATACTTTACAGAAATTGGATAATCAACTGTTAAATGTATATTTGTTTTAGAAATATCAGTTGCAACATTAATAGTAGGACCAACAGAAGCAACTTCATATCCTTGGTCAACAAAAGTTCTTAATCCTTCTATACATCTATCAAAATTAAGCCTTACATATTTTGAAACTTCTTTTTCAACAGTACTTATTTCAGGAACTTCCAGTGCTTCAACACCATTAGGTCTTTGTCTGTACCATAATGGGACCTTAAATTCAGTATTAGGAATTATTTCAACAGAACTTCCAACTGGAGTAATATCAGAAGTAGGGATTTCTTCATCAGGAATATCAACATAACCGCCTTGTAAACTAACTAATTGAACAGCTTCTTTTCCTAGGTCATTAACACAAGAATCTAAGAATCCAGCTATAGGTTTTATCTGTTCTGGCAACCTAGCTAATCTATTTTCTTCTCCCTCAAACTTCTCTTTAAAGAACACATTTTTAACAACAAAGAAACCTCCAATAATTAAAATAAGTACTATCCCAACTATTACAAAAGTAGATACCTGCCCCCTCTTTTTCATTATAAAATCTTCTTCTTTTTAGATATTTAAAAGTATCTATTCAAAATAGACCTAAGAACTATTTACTGGTCTTAATCTCAATCACGTCTCTATGCTTTAGAGCATGATCTTTTCCAACGCTTAACCTAGTTTTTGCATCAATAGCACGAACGAAATTAATACCGATATCAGTATGTATTTTAAATGCAAAATCAAGTGCTGTTGATCCTTTCTTTAACAAGAGACAATCAGGAATAACTCTTCCATGACTATCAACTAAATTATTCACACCACCAGGGAATATAGCTATATAATTTAAAACATTAAAAACAGCATTATCTAATACATTCTGTACACCAGTTGAACCATATTTATCCAGAATATTTACTTTAATAAATTCTAGTGCCTTTTTCTGCTGTTCACTCATATTAGCATGATCGATAATCTCAAAATTATTTTCACCAGGAATGTATTTTATTAATTTTTTCTTTGCAGCTTCTTTCAAAGCTAATTCACATTCAGCAGAACAGGGGATAATGATATAATCTGGGAATCTTTCCTTTATTCTTTCAAAATTCTTTTCTGCTCCAGGAACATCAATTTTATTAGCAGCAATAAGAATGGGTTTAGTAATCTCTCTTAACATTTTTGCAAACTTAACTAAATCAGATTCAGTCCAATTTTCAAGATCAGGATCAAAATTTTTTAAAACCTTTTCAGCAATCTCTTCAGTGACTTTAAAACCAGAAAGTTGTTCTGTTACAGCTTTATAAATAACAGACTTCTCCATCTTACTCTGTCTAACAAACTTAGCCCACCCTCTTCTTATTGAATTCAAAAACCACATTTCAATTTCATATTCTAAAAATTCAACATCTTTAAGTGGATCATAACTTAATGGTTCTACAGGTTCACCATTTTCATTTACACTTCCAGAAATATCAACAACATGGATTAACGCATCAGCAGGATTTAAATCATCAAGAAACTGATTTCCTCTTCCTTTTCCTTCATGAGCTCCAGGGACTAATCCTGCAACATCAATAAGTTCAATAGGTACAAACCTTTTATTATCAATGCAATAACCTTCTCTTGGGTTGCATTGGACATTAAACTCTTTATCAACACACTCTATTTTTACAAAACCAGCTGCACTATTGGGATGTATAGTCGTAAAAGGATAATTAGCAATAGCTACATCTTTCAAAGTGCTTGCTTTAAAGAAAGTTGATTTTCCTGCGCTGGGCTTTCCCACAATTCCTATTATCATAGAATTTTTAAACTATCAAAACCTTTTTAAATTATACTAAATGCCTTTTCTATAACGGGCCCATGGTCTAGTGGCTATGATACCGCCCTTACAAGGCGTAGGTCGTTGGTTCGAATCCGACTGGGCCCATTATAATGACAGATGAAATTTATAGAGAATGCGCAGAAAGAACAAAAGAGACAGGGAGAATCCATTTACCAAATCAAAGATGTGAGATTTATGGTGCTCCACGAATTGAAAATTCTAAATTGGTTATCAGTTACACACAAGCCCCAGGTATATGTATGGATAGACCATTTGATACTAGTCAAGAATCTTCGTTAATAAGAATAGCAGAAGCAATCGAATTTAGGCATTTGGGTAGAAATTCTTCACATGTAACTCTTCTTCCAAGAATCATTTCAGAAATTCCAGATTCAATAGATTCCCTCTGCAATCCAAAATTCTTATAAAGTATCTTAATTCACATTTTTCCATAAGCGGTAGTAGTATAGTGGTTAGTATGGGGCGTTGCCAAATCTTTCAGGATTCCCGATAGATGCTAAGACGCTCTGACCTGGGTTCAAAGGTTCGAGAGGACTTGAGCATTAGAGTTCCTCAGAACGAGAAAATCCCAGCTACCGCAAATTCATAAAAAGAAAACATTTATTAAATCTAAAATAAGTTTTCTAGAATAATGAATAAAATAATTTTAGTTCCTATTATCGTAACAATTCTAGTTATAGGTATTATAAGTTGGGCTTTACTATCAGGAGATTCTACAACAAAAACATTAACAAAGGGATCATCACAAGGGATTTCTAATCAATATCAAGGACAAAAAAATCAACCAGCAGAATCAACAGTAACTGAAGAAGTATCAAGTGAAGAACCAGTGCAAGAAGAAACATTAGATACAACTAATTCAGAAGAAGTTACAGGAGATACAAACGAAGAACCAGCAGAAGATTCTGAGGCAATAACAGACACAGAAGCAGAAACATCAGGTGATGATGAAGTAACAACAGATGAAGAACAAAGTCAAGAAGAAGTATCAACTGACGAAGAAGTGACGTCTGAAGAAGATGCTATAACTGGAAATGTAGTTAAAAAAACCACTACTAAGAAAACAGCAACTAAAAATTTGAAGCAAGTAATCTCTCCTCTACTAAAGATAGAATACAAGATTCAACCAAGATATGAAAAATTACTTCCTATAACCGGAAAAATTTCTTCTGGAAAAGAAACCATTTATTTAGAAGGTACTGCTGATGGAATAAAAATAGTAGATAAAATAGAAGAACCAGATATAGAAATCAAAGGAAGTATAACAGATTTAGAAAAAATAAGTAAAATCAGAAATATAAATAGTTTAAAAAAGGCACTTGAAAAAACGAAAATTGAAGTTAAATCAAACACATTTAAAGGAGCTACAGTAATAACAGCAATAGAAGAAATAACAGATACAACATTAGTAGAAAGATCGTTTATACAAAAAATAATTGGTACTGGAATTTCAGCAGCAACTGGAAAGTTCACATTAGATATAACAAGTGTAACTGGTAATTTTGTTTTAAACAATTTAAACTAAATATTTATAATCATTCTATAGAAGGTCTACGAGGACTAGCTCCAGCCCAATGTTGTTGCATTCTCCAAAGAGCTGCATCGAATACCATACTATCAGCTCTTTCCCTAGTTATCTCATCCAAAAATAAAATACCACGTCCATATACAATCCTCGACATACCATGAGGATCTAATTCAATCCTACATAAAAATTCATCACGTTGTGCAAATCTACAATCATAAAGACTTTCACCTGAGGGTTTAAAAGAATATAATCCATGAAGATCACTTATTCTATCATCGACACCTGCACTAGGATCAACCTTTAATGCAACGCCATTAACATCAGGACTACCTACCTTTAGATTGAAATATTTCATAAAAAAGATTAAGCATAATTTATTATTAAAGATTTGGATAATAGAAGCTATAGTAGATAACACCATAAATTAACAAATTTCATATTATTTCTAAGATTAATCATTTAAACAAACTAGACATACCCTTTGCGTTTCTATCATCAGCTTCTCTTTTCTCTACAGAACTTCCAAATTGTGATCCAGAAGAATCGCTTCCACTAGGAGAATATAATTTATCTTCTACCCACTGCTTTCTAGACAATTGTTTTCTTTTAAGTTCATCATCTTCAATAGTTTTTACCATTCTTCTTTTAAAATCTTCAACATCAGCAGGAGTAGCCTTTCCAAACTCGAATTTTAATCTTCTCTCAGGCTCAACATACTTTTTAGATTTAATCTGAACACCTCCATCTTTAGACCAATTATAAGATTCTTTACCATATGATTCAGCATTTCTAGCATAATCCTTATCTGAAACCTGCAATCCTCTCTTGTAAGCAAAGTATCCACCTAAGACTAATCCAAATATAACAATTAATCCTAAAATTAATCCCACACTGAACCCGCCATTACTAGTTCCAGATGCAGTCACAGTCTTTCCAGCCTGACCTGTAACACCAGATAGTACATCACCAGCTTTTTCAGTTAATGTTCTATCATCAATAACATTTACAGATTTAAATTCCTTATCAGCATCAGGTATTAAAATATCATAGACACCTTCTTTAAATAAATCACTCAATTTTATTTCACCCCGTTGATCAGGTTCCAAATAAATACTTTGGGTATACTCCTTATTACCTGAGATTAATCTTAAAGGTTCATCATAAATAACATTACCAATATTTCTTATTTTAAATTTCCCATCTTCAAGAGTAACATCAAGTTTTTTAACTTCTTTAACAATAAAAGGTGATGAAGCTGAAAGATCACCAATACCACTTAATTCAACACTCCATCCTCCTGGACTTGCAGAAGGTGGTAAATCAAAACTAGTTTTTCTATTTACAGAAATTGTCTGTTCTGCTCTTTGCTGTTTCAGTGGATCAATAACTTTAAGTAAGATATCTCCTGTCATAAGTTCATCAGCTTGGTCATAAAGATAAGCTGTAAAACTAACCTTCTCATCAGGTCCAAATTCAGTTCTCTGCATATCAATATTTAATCTTCTAGGAACAGAACCGACTTTAACATCTAATTCTCTTTCACCATAATTACCCTGGCTATCTTTAACAGTAATCAAGATTTTATAGACTCCAGATTTAATTTTATCTGGAACATTAATAGTAACATCAAAAGTATTTCCAGTTACTTTTCTAGTTACCTTTTGATCAAGCAGTTTTATCATTAATTCTAATCCTTCTAATGTATTCTCAGCTACACTGGTCCTTATAGTTCCAACAACCCTTAATCCTTCTCCAGGATCATAAATTTGATCATCCATATTAACATCTAAATTTAATCCACCGATAACTTCAAAATTTGCAACATCATCAAAAATATGCTTATTTCCAGAAGCATCAGATACTTCAACAGAAATAGTATACGCTCCAGGTGGAATTCTTGCAAGATCTAAATTAACATCAAGATCACCATTTTGTATATTCTTACTTTCAACAAATATTTTATTTCCTTCTTTCATAAAAAACATTGTAGCAGTACCAACAAGTGGACTTCCATCCAGCCTTGTTATTGCACCTTTCAAAGTTATTTTTTCACCCAACTGATAAACACCACTATTAACATCAAACACACCTTTCAATTTTCCAGAAATCTTAAGAGTAGTAGATTCTGCAGCCTCTAATGTAGTTCCATCTAAAGCTTCTAACTTTGCAACTATTTTACAATCTTCAGAAACATCAGAAGGGATAGTTACTAACTTTGAGAAAGGACTTTCAACACCGGCATCTAAATCAAGTAATCTAATAAATAATTGTGACTCTTCGCTGTTACAAACAAGATCAATATCAATGTAAGCTCTTCTATCTTCTGTTAATTTAGCAAAACCAGATACAACAAAAGCATCTCCATAGTTATATTCAGTTCTTGAAAGTGCATCTAATTTTATTTCAGCAAATACAACTGGTAAAGATAGTACTACTACTAAGAAAAATAACACCAGCTTTTTCATTTCAGTGTTTAACTCTATTGATTTCTATTTATAAAGGTTTCGTAGAAAAATTGTAGATATTAGAACATTAAGAAAATCTTATATATTAGCCTAGGACTTTAATTTTCATGTCAAACCTCGAAGAGATCAGACATTCATGTGCTCACTTATTAGCTGCAGCAGTAATGAAACTATGGCCGGACACAAAAAGAACAATAGGACCGCCAACAGAAGAAGGTTTCTACTATGATTTTGACTTTACTCATCCACTTACAGAAGAAGACCTTCCTAAAATTGAAAAGAAAATGCGTGAGATCCTTCCTACATGGAAGAATTTCGAACGTACTGAAGTTACAAAAGAGCAAGCAAAGAAAGAATTTGTAGATAATCCCTACAAATTAGAATTAATTGATGAATTTTCAAGTCAAGGACAAAAATTAACATTATATAAATCAGGAGATTATGTTGACTTATGCAGGGGTGGGCATGTTAATAATCCTAAAGAAGAATTAAAAAATTTCAAATTACTAAAGTTAGCAGGAGCATACTGGCGTGGAGATTCTAAAAACAAAATGCTAACAAGGATTTATGCAACAGCATTTCCAACAAAAACAGAATTGGAAGAACATCTAAATCAAATAGAAGAAGCAAAAAAAAGAGATCATAAAGTATTAGGTGAACAACTTGAACTTTACATGATTCATGAGTTAGTTGGAAAAGGATTACCCATCTGGCTGCCGAAAGGAGATATAATAAAAAGAGAAATAGAAAAATTCGCGATTGAAACAGAAGAAAAATATGGTTACGTTAGAGTTTCAACACCGCATTTAGCAAAAGAAGAATTATTTATGAAATCTGGCCACTTACCTCATTATGAAAAAACAATGTATCCTAAGATGGTTATGGATGATGGTACTTATTATTTAAAAGCAATGAATTGCCCAATCCACCATCTGATTTATAATAAGGGGATAAGAAGTTATAGAGAACTTCCATTAAGGATTGCAGAATACGGAACAGTTTATAGAAATGAATTATCTGGAACTCTGGCAGGATTGTTAAGAGTAAGAATGCTTTCAATGAACGACGCACATATCTATTGTACAAAAGATCAAATTGAATCAGAGATTGAATCATTAATAACAATGGTATCTGATTATTTTAAAATCTTTGGATTAAAAGATTACCACTTCAGATTATCATTATGGGATCCAAGCAACAAGGAAAAATATATAGATGAGCCTGATAACTGGAAGCATGCTGAAGAAGCATTAAGAAAGATTCTAAAGAAACTAAATATTAACTTTGTAGAAGCAAAAGATGAAGCTGCATTCTATGGCCCAAAAATAGATATTCAATACAAAGTTGTAACAGGAAGAGAAGAAACAATGTCAACTATACAATTAGATTTCGCAGCAAAAAAAAGGTTTGAGTTACGATACATTGACAAGAATAATACTTTCAATAATGAGGTATTTGTAATTCATCGTGCACCTTTATCAACACATGAAAGATTTGTAGCATTCCTGATTGAGCATTATGCAGGTAAATTCCCATTATGGTTATCTCCAGTCCAAGTAGCAATTATGCCTGTTACAGACAGACACAATGAATATGCTAAAGAATTATATGATGAATTGGTTAAGAATAAAATAAGAGTAGAATTAGATGATAGATCAGAATCGATAGGGAAAAAAGTAAGGGATAGTGTGGGAAAGAAAATAAATTATTTAATTACAGTAGGTGATAGGGAGGTTGAATCAGGTAAACTAGCAGTTAGAACTAGAGATAATAAAATAATAGAAATTGGGAGAAGAGAATTCATAGATAAAATATTAGAGGAAATAAAAAATAAAAATGCTTGAAAAATTAAAAAAAGCAATTTCTAAATTAGAATCTTCAAATATAAAACCAAAAGGTTTCTTTTGCAATGCGTTTATCATGTGTGAGTTTTCTAAACTATATGAACAGGATTGGAAATTAGATTTTTATGATGAAAAAACAAACACAATGACAAGTTATACAGTTAATGATAAAATAACAGAGGAAGATGTTGAAGATAAGGTTTATAAAAAAGAAAGTGAAATAGTAAATGAACTAAAAATAGATAAAATTAATCCTAATTTTAATAATATACTTAAGATATGTAAAGAAGAAATAAAAAATAACTTTCCAGATAAAATAATCCTCATCTTACAAAGTAATCCAACACCAATATGGAATATTTCATTCATAACAAAAGAGTTTAGATTAATTAACATAAAAATAGATGCAGTTACACAAAAAGTAAATTCACGTATGGAAGAAAACTTATTAGCTATGAAGTAAATTATCTTCCTCGTTTCTCAGGAACAACCATCCACGCAATCAAATAAAAAATTACCCCAAAGCCCATAGAAAATAAAGTCAACAAAACATAAACTAACCTTACAACAGTAGAATCAAGACCAAAATATTCTGCCATTCCCCCACAAAAACCAGCTACTTTCTTATCTGTTGAAGACAAATATAATTTCTTAGTTTTAGCCATATTAACATTAAACACACCAGATTTAAATAATTTCCCATTCTCCTAAGATACATGAAAATATTATATTTAGCACCTGAAATGGTTCTACCAGGAACCCACGGAGGATCATCACATGTAATAGAGGCAGTAGAATCTCTCACCCGACTAGGGAATAAAATAATAATTATATGCAAAATGGGAGAAAAACAAAAATTTCATGAAATCAATAATATAGAATATATAAGGATCCCTTCCATTCCAACAAGTATTGGTAAGAATATAAGCTATTTCTTATCCACGTTTTTAATAACAGCATATCTAATATTGATAAAAAAAACAGACCTCATCTATGAGCGAGGGAGAATCTTCGGCGGCCCTGGTGTACTGGTAGCTAAACTTCTAGGTAAAAAATCTATATATGAGATGATAGAACCTTTCGCAGAAGTACCTGCCCTCACTGGACAAATCAAAGAAGGATCTTTGTTGCACAAAATAATAAAAAAATGGCATTATTTCACAGTAAACAAAGCTACACTAGTTACAATAACACATAATAGTTTCCTTAAAGGGATAAATACAAATTATGTTTATGTAGATACAGGTGTAGATCCAACTAAATTTCACCCAGATATAGATTGTAAAGAGATCAAAATGAAATATCATCTTAAAGATGGAAAAACTATCGTATATAACGGCAGTTTCAATGAATGGCACAGTTGCAAAAACATAATTGAAGCTGCGAAAATTCTAATCAAAAAAGATAATGAAATTAAACTATTAATGATAGGAGACGGACAAAGGTACAAAAATTGTAATAAATTAGTAGAGGGGTATAACCTAAAGAATAATATTATATTAACAGGAAAAATTAAGTTTAATGAAGTCCCAAAATATATTAATGCAAGTGATATTTGTTTGGCTCTCTTTGACAGAGAGTATCCTCCATTCAAGAAATTTAGTTACTATTACTCACCTATTAAAACAAATGAATATAAGGCATGTGGAAAAGCAATAATAGCTAGTGATTTTGGGAATTTGAAAATATTAATCAAACCAAAAATTAATGGTTTATTAGTAAATGAGCACAATATAAATGAAATTGCTAATGCGATTGAATTATTAGTAAATAACAACAAATTGCGTTATAAAATTGGAAAAAACAATAGAAAAGAAGTACTTGAGGAATTTAACTGGGATATAATTAACAGCAAATTACTTCGAGTCTTAGAAAATATAAGAAAAATAAATTAGTAAAATATTAATATATTTTGAATCGCACAACAGGATAAAAAATCTTAATTCTTTGAAATTATAATCTTATCATGCAAAAACTGAGACATAACTTCATGTCCATGCGGTGTTAAATGCTTGTCTATCTTATAAAACAATTCTCCTTTACTATTTGCAACAAAAACATCATTAGGATTCAATAATTTTTTACCTAATTTATCCCAATATTTTGCATCCCATAATTCTTCGTTATCATAAACGGTGAGAGGATCAGGATTCCTGACAATGGAGAACTTTATCTTTTTCTTATCAAAATAAATATACATTTCATTAATAATTTTACCCATTTCTTCCCAAGCTCTATCACCACCATAATATTCATACATATCCACGTTCTGCGAATTTAAGTTCGCACCAAATTTACTAACCCTATACAATGTTCTCAATAAAGCACTTTTCCTATACAAATATACTTTTACTTTAGCCAACCATTCACTACTATTTTTATAAGAATAACTTACTCTCTCACCAGCAACAATAGTATATTTATGTTCTAGATTATCAACAAGGTCATTAGGTGTGTACATATAGATCACCATATCTGGATTATATTTTTCTGCAACAAGTTTATAAAACTCAAATTCTTGCTTAGTCCCATATCCTGAAACTCCAAGATTAAATATTTCATATTTATCTCCTAATTTTTCCTGTAGCTTTCTAGTAAAAGTTTCGTCAAGTTGAACCTGTTCAGCCATAGTCATTGAATCTCCAATAATAAATATTCTATAAACACCATTTGGTTTCTTAACTTTATGTTCATCGTCTCTAAAACCATCAGAATTTATAGTAAGATTAACTAATTTATTTTCTCTTTCATCATTGAAAAAATATCCACTAAAACCAGGAGTTGGTTTATAATCTAGGATATCATCAACAATAAAAGCACCAGGGGGTATTCCATAATAAGGCTGCACAGTATACCTGAGAATAACTTCAGCCATAATCAAACAAACAACTAAGGAAACTAACATTATTCCAAGATTCTTCCATATATCTTTCATAATAATCAAGAAAAACATCTTATTTTTAATACTTACGCTTAAAGTAAGGAAAACCTCCTCAATTTTACAAAATTTCAACCATTTTCTTTTTAGAATTGAATCCAGAAACAATTCTGGCCCTCCCATTAAAATATTTAGAAAGTAATTTTATTAACAAAAGGTTAGCTTTTCCTTCAACAGGCCTCTCCTTTAAACAGACTTTATAATACCTATCATCAATTTTCTCTATAGAATTATCATTAGCATTAGTCTTGACAGTGATAAGAACCCTCATGAGTAATAAATAAAAAAGCAGTATTTTTAAATATTGTGATTATACACCAAAATCATGGAAAAAATACATAAAAAATTAATTATAGCATTCCTAATACTAGTCGGGATAAAAATAATTTTAACACTATTCATAAGTTCACCTTCTATATTTGCAGATGAATATCTTTACTTAAAAAATGCTAGAAGCTTCTTTCACGATAGTGCATTTAATATTGGGGGGGGATACAAACCAAATTACCCACCTATATATCCTGCAACTATTTCAGCAGCTTATTTCTTCCAAGACGGAGAACTAATTTACTTATTAATAAAAATAATAAACACAATTCTGCTCACATCGATAATCTTCCCAGCATATTTTCTTGCAAAAGAATTTCTCGATCAAAAAGATTCATTGACAGCAGCAATCTTAATAAGCCTCCTTCCAGCCAATTTCAATTACCAGCATTACATTATGTCGGAAAATCTCTTCTATCCTTTATTTTTACTTTGTATCTACTTGCTTTACAAATCATTCGATACCAATAATAAAAAATACTTTATCATTACTGGACTAGTAACTGGAATTACACTTCTAACAAGAACACTTGGAATCATTATCCCAATAATCACAATAATGATATTATTAATCAAGAAACCAGGCAAAGAAGAGATCAAAAACACGATAATTTCTCTCTTTATTACTGCAATTATTTATGTTCCTTATGCAATCTACAAACAATCGCTAATAAAGGGATATGAGGTGGTAATTATAGATCCTACTCCTTCGATTACAAGCATCCCTTCATTCTTCATTTGGTTAGTTTTTTACACTTCAATCTTACTTCTCTCAACAGGGATAATAGGTTCATTACCGATAATCAACAACATAAAAAATTTAAAAGACAAATATCCCTTAATGACCAAAATATTCTACACGACAATTGTCTCAACTATAATATTAGTGTCATATTACGCAGCACGCACAGGAGTAAAAACAGGCTCTATAATTCCTTTCCTTGAAGGGCGGCCAGTTGGGAGATACTTAGATCATATCCTCCCATTAGTTATAATATTGGCAATGTTATCAATAAAGAAATTAAAAGAAGGGATAACAAAAAAACAATCTGTATTTATCTTTTTATTGCTATCGGTCTCAACACCAGTAGTATTTTTCCAGTTATTCCCTTTAAATAATATTTCTACAAGTTGGGTTGGGACAATAAGATACATTCTCAATGCAGATACTGCAACAACAATAATTTTATTTATAATAATCTTCTTAATCATAACATACTTAGGACATTTAATAATAAACAAACATCATAACAAAATAGTTCCGTGCCTATTCATTTTTTTAATTCTCTCCAATGTATTAAACTTTACAATAATCTCCAAAAACGCAAAGGATTGGGAAAAATCAGAATTATTTGAACTAGGTAAATGGATAAACAAAAATATCAAAGGAGATGTAACATTCTTAATCGATAAGGAAAACTGCAAGGATTCAAATTTCAAGGAATCAGACGAATCGTTTGGTCCTTACCCATCTTGTAAATGGACAAAATTTGGCGTCTGGATGAACAAAGAAATGATAGTTGAAAATCTAGATACTGAAAAGAAACATGAGTATATAATAACAAAAACAGAATTAAATAAGGAATTAGTTATACAATCAGGAACAACATATTTGTATAAAAATTAATCTTTTGCCTCTTTCTCACTGTCCCACATATCTTTTGGATTGTCGGCCCTTTTAACTAAGAACTTCCCAATAACCAAATAATCTATGCCAGTTCCCATCATGCATCTATAAGCATCTTGTGGTATACAAACAATAGGTTCCCCTCTGATATTATAAGAAGTATTAATTAAGATTGGGATTCCACTTAATTTTCCAAATTCTTTTATTAAATCATAATACAAAGGATTTTGTTTTTTAGATATTGTCTGTAATCTTCCAGTTCCATCGACATGAGTAACAGAGGGGATAAGTTTATGGTATTTTTCTTTTATAGGGTAAACAAATAACATGTAAGGTTCTTCAGACATTCCCATCTCAAAATATTTATGAGCATCTTCCACAGTTACAACAGGAGCAAAAGGCCTAAAATGTTCTCTATGTTTTACTTTCAAATTAAGAATATCTTTCATCTTAGGATTGCAAGCATTAGACAATATACTTCTTGCACCTAAAGCTCTTGGTCCCCACTCCATTCGTCCTTGGAACCATCCAATAACATTATTTTCAAAAATTAATTTTGCAGTTTTTTTCACTAATTCTTTTTCATCCTTAAATACATTATACTTTATCCCATTAGTATCTAAATAATCCTTAATATATTCATCAGTAAATGAAGGCCCTAAATAATTAGTATCCCACTCATAAACTCTAGGGTTTCCTAAAATACAATTATAAATATAAAATGCAATTCCTACTGCACCACCAGCATCACCAGCAGCAGGCTGTACAAATACTTTTTTAAAAGGTGTATTTTTCATTATTTTCCCATTAGCTACAGAATTCAAAGCAACCCCGCCAGCCATACAAAGATTTTCACATTTAGTTTCTTTATATAAATAATTTAACAATTTCCACATAGATTCTTCTAAAAAGGCTTGTAATGATGCTGCAATATCTTTATGTCTTTGATTCATTTCTTCATCAGTCTTTCTTGCAGGACCAAATAATTCTACAAACTTTTCAGAATGCATTCTATCTTTATGATGATAAATAAAATATTCCATATTCATTTTATAAGATCCATCATCCTTAACTTCTACTATCTGTCTGAACTTATCAACATAAATTGGTTTTCCATAGGGTGCCAATCCCATAACTTTGTATTCATTATCATTTACCTTAAATCCAAGATATCCTGTTACAGTACTATAAAGAAGTCCTAAAGAATGTGGAAATTTAATATCCTTAAACAATTCTATCTTATTACCATCACCTACACCATAAGTTGTAGTTGCCCATTCCCCAACACCATCAATAGTTAATATAGCAGCTTTTTGAAAAGGTGAAACTAAAAACGAACTTGCAGCGTGACTCATATGATGCTGTGCAAAAAGAACCTCTCCCTTATATTTTAATTTCTTTTTTATTTGTGTTTGTACTCTTAATTTATCATTTAAGAATTCAGGAGTTAATTTAATAAAAGTAATAAATGATTTAGGGAAACATTCTAACTGCTGATAGAGCCATCTTTCTAATTTCAATAAGGGTTTCTCATAAAACCCAACATAATCAATTTGATCTATTTTAATTCCTGCTTCTTGAAGACAATAATTCGCTGCATTAATAGGAAAGGACTTATCATGTTTCTTTCTTGTAAATCTTTCTTCTTCAGCCGCCGCAATTAATTTTCCATCTACTATAAGAGCTGCTGCTGCATCGTGGAAATAACATGAAATTCCTAAAATCTTCATCTAAAACAGCCTCCTTCCTTCTTCAAGTGTTTCTTTTCCCACCTTATTTTCATCCCAATAAGAATCCTTTTTTCCAGATAAAAATAAAAAACTTTTCCCAAACAATTTGGCAAATAAAGCGGTAATTCCAACTCCTATAAAATAAACCACAGTAAGTAAAATAGAGTTTACCACCTTTTGCATAGTCTCTCCTACAAAAGTAAATCCTTTCTTTATTTTATTAAAAAATTCCTTGATCAACCTAAAAAACCAGAAATCAGCTTAATATTTAAAATTAACCTTAAGCTTTTATCCTATTTAAAAATTCGTAGTAGGTAAGTAGTAAATAAACTTATTCTAAAACATAACCTTTATTTATAATTCAAAAAACCAAAAACCATGGAACCAATACTACACTTAATAATCCCATTATTGATTATCCTAGTACTATTTCCTAAGCTAGATAAGAAATTAGTTGTAATGTTATCTCTTCTAGCTTTCACCCCAGACTTTGATATTTTTATTCAAGGATGGCACAGAATACTATTCCACAACATATTCTTTGTAATACTAGTTTCATTATTAATATATTCTAGACTAGGTAAACAAGCAGGTTATATTACTTTTTATTTCGTTTCTAGTCACTTAATTCTGGATCTCGCTAAAGAGGGGGTTGCAATTTTATGGCCTCTTTTTGACAAAACCGTTTACATAACGTCAGAAATAACGCGAGGTATTTATTTTCCAGCTGCATATAATTTTGAGATTGGTACAGTCCCTATAGAAGAAGTAAGGACATACATGACAAGCGAAGCAGCAAAATCATATTACTTAATGACAGAAGGCACTCAAATACTAATGCTTATCATAATCTTAGTCCTAGTAAAATACCTAATTTTAAATAATTATAGGAAATCAAAATAAACATGCAAGTAGTAATAACAATCCCGGCATATAATGAAGAGGCACACTTAGGCAATGTTCTAGACGAAATAAAATCTATAATGAGTAAAACAGAATATAAATATAAAATTCTTGTAGTGGATGACGGTTCAAAAGATAAAACTTCTGAAGTAGCAAAAGAACACGGTGCAATAGTTCACAAAAACAAAGTAAATTTTGGATTGGCAGATACATTCAAAGTAGAAATGCAGAAATGTTTAGAATTAAAAGCAGATATTATAGTCCACACAGATGCAGACGGCCAATATGACCCAGTACATATTCCTGAGATGATTAAAAAAATAGAGGAGGGTTATGATATAGTTCTTGGTTCTAGGTTTGTTTATAAAAATAGTAATATTGGATTCACAAAAAAACTAGGTAATATTGCTTTCGCAAAAGTATTTACAAACTTAACTAAATTAAAAATAACAGATACTACTACAGGTTACAGAGCATTCACTAGTTATGTTGCAAAAAACATTTCTTTCATAAACACATTTACATACACACAAGAACAGATATTAAGAGCAGCTAGAATGAAATTAAGAATCACGGAAATTCCTGTACATACAAGAACAACAAGAGAAAGTAGATTATTCACAAATCCATTACAATATGCAATCAAAGCATGGATTAATATACTAAGAATCTATAGGGACTTTGAACCATTAAAATTCTTTGGTAAAATGGGTTTGATATGCTTAGTTCTAGGTTTAATACTAGGAGCATGGACAACATATGATTTTGTACAGACAGGAAAAGTTGGTCATTTGCCATCTACAATTCTATCAGTTTTATTAATTACGACAGGGATACAATTAATAACATTTGGTTTTCTAGCAGATATGAAAAAATAATTAACCCAAAAATTATTAAAGTATAAATAAACTAAATAAGATAATATGAAAAAGAAAACTGAAGAAGAATGGAAAAAGGAACTTACTCCTGAACAATATAAAATATTAAGAAAGAAAGGTACAGAACCAGCATTCACTGGAGAATATTATTATAACAAAAAGAAAGGAACTTATAATTGTGGAGCCTGCGGCGCTAAACTATTTTCTTCAGAAACAAAATATGATTCCGGTTCTGGTTGGCCTAGTTTTTATAAACCAATATCAGCAGACTCTGTAGATAAAAAAGAAGATAAAAGTTTATTCATGAAAAGAACAGAAGTAATTTGTAAAAAGTGTGGTAGTCATTTGGGACATATATTCGATGACGGCCCAAAACCAACGGGAAAAAGATATTGTATTAATTCTGCATCTTTAGGATTCAAAGAAAAAACATCAAAATAAATAATAACCACACCCAGTCAATCTAGCTATACAATCTAATTGGTTATTTGGATCTGCCAAATCAACATGGATAGTATTAATTCCAAATCTTCTTGCTTCATAAGTATACTTACTTACATCATCGACATAAACGACTTTAGATTTATCAGTTAATCCCAATCTTCTCATAGCTATTTCAAACAATCTATGATCTGGTTTCTTAAGCCCAACATCAGGATGATAAGAACAAATAATATTCTCTTTACCTAATAAACTCTCAACATCAAATACATCTCTCATTCCTCTCCAATGCAATGGATTTGTACTAGACAAAACAACTTGTTTAAATCTATTATCCTTAGCACTTCTAATATAATCAGCAATATCATGCTTTAAAGTAAAAATATTGCTCCAAGCATCTTCAAATTCTTCAAGGTCCATTCTTAAACCTAAAGTCTCTTTAACTCTTCTATAAAATTCTTCAGAATCTATCTGACCTAAATTATAAGGTTCAGTAAGACCTGCATTAAATTCTCTGCCTGCAATAGAATCACCATAAAGAATTGATCTTATTTCATCCACACTTTTGCCGCAATCATCTGCAAACTTTCCATGAGTTATATCAGCATCAAAATCATAAATAACTCCACCAGCA
>CAZTRI010000025.1:0-16474 GCA_964616675.1 Candidatus Woesearchaeota archaeon | reverse complement strand
CTATTAAAAAACTATAAGCTATCAGATGATATCGCATTCAGATTTTCTTCTCAGTCGTGGTCTGAATGGCCTCTGACAGTAGACAAATATGCACAGTGGGTATCTTCAATTAACGGCAATGGAGAATGTGTTAACTTATTTATGGATTATGAAACAATAGGTGAACATCAATGGAAAGAAACAGGGATATTTAATTTTCTAGAACAACTACCAAAAGAAATATTAAAAAACCCTGACAACTCTTTTGTAACACCTTCAGAACTAACTAAATTACAATCTCATGATACAGTGGACGTTCCTTACTTAATGTCATGGGCAGATGTAGAGAGAGACACAAGTGCATGGTTAGGTAATTCTATGCAGCAGGCGGCATTATCTAAGATTTACGAATTAGAGAAAAAAGTAAAGAAAACCAAAGATCAGCAATTGCTAGACTCTTGGAGAAAACTTCAAACTTCAGATCACTTCTACTACATGTGTACAAAATGGTTTGCAGACGGTGACGTCCATAAGTACTTTAATCCTTACAACAGCCCTTATGAAGCTTTCATAACTTACATGAATGTGCTTAATGATTTCAATTTACAGTTGAAAAATAAATTATTAAAAAAAGAAAATATAAATTAAACTTTATCTTCTAATGTATCATAATTGAAAGTTGGATGGGTTATTTGAGGGACTGGTATTAAATCACTAGCTCTATCTTTGAAATAATCTAAACTTTTTTCAAACAAAGATTTTCTTTGTAATGATTTTGGATCCTGATCTTTCAGATATATAGAAGAAGCATGAGATATAAATGCTGCTCCTAATTGAAAACTAATTATTGTAGAAACATCCAAAGGTTCACCATGAACAAAACTCATAGTAAGATCATATAATCCTTTAACTATTAATCCAGCTCCTGTTGTAATAAGGGGCAATCTTACTAGCTTTCCCAAAAAAATATAACTCTGAGAACCACGATTTAGAGCAACAGCTTCAGAATAGACTTCTTCTTTGTTTCTATCAAATGAAAAGAAAACATTATGAGCAAGGTCAATCCCAGAGACCCCAATAGCATATGGCCAACTTATAACATGACTATCAATACTAAAATGTTTAGATAATCCACGATTAGCCGAAACAAAAAACACCATCCCTAAACCCCACACCCCAAATAAATATTTAGAAAGATGCTTATCAGATATTTTTGATCCTAATTTAGTATAATATCTTAGAACATCTTCATCAAGAGCTCTATATCCTTCAGTTAATCTCCTAAAAACCATAATCAAGATAACCACCAAAAACTATATAAATATAGTCAATAAATATATTAATTATTAAAAGAGGTGTAATTGAATGGCTAAGAAAGTTAGTAGACCAAAAAAAATTCAAGGAATAAATCAAATAATCAATTTCATTGAGAAGAGGATAAAGAGGTGATAATAAATGCGCCCAGAGTTTAAGAACGTCCCATCAAATAAAGTATTCTGGCTACAAGAGGGACAATCAGCTTCTAATATCAAAGACTTATATATGGCAATAAAAGATATGAATGAAGAAAATTTTGTTAAGTTCTGTAATGATGAAAAGAATGATTTCTACAACTGGATTGTTGATGTTTTAGAAGACCATGAGTTAGGAGCAAACCTAGCTGGAGTAAAAAGTCATAGAGAAACACAAAATATAATAAAAAAATACGTTGCTGGAGTTTATTTAAGTAATAAAAATAAATCAGTTTCAGAATCACTTCCATTAGCACCACCATCAAATCCTATTGAACCTTTTGAACCAAGTAGTCCATTTGTACAGCATCCACCTAAGGATATCTCAAGAATGACTCCTCCTCCTAAACCAGTATTAAGTAATTTTGAAAGAGAAAAACCTGTAATAAGGAATTTTACAAGCATAAATCCAATTAAATCAGAAGTATCACTTACAGACAAGCAATTTATTAAGAATGTTAGTGATGCACTTCCTAATCCAAAATTATTTGAGGAGAAAACTCAAGTATTCAGACAAGAAAGAAGGTTCAAGAGAGCAAAGGCACAAGAAGTAAAAACAATATTAAAACAACTTTCAGAGGTGTATGACATTGGACTTTAAAGGAAAAACAATAGGAGTAATTTCAATAAAAGGAGGAGTTGGTAAAACAACAACAGTAGTTAATCTAGCTCATGCTTTATCAACTGTATATGGTAAAAAAGTTCTTGCTGTAGATGCTAATTTTTCTTCACCAAATCTTGGGTTACACGTTGGACTAGTAAATCCACCTACAACACTATTTAATGTTCTTAAGAATGAAAATCTAGTAACAGACGCTATTTACGAACATGAACATGGATTCCATGTATTACCTACTGCATTAATCAATTACAAAATAAATCCATTTATGTTAAAATCAAAGATATCTTCATTAAAGAAATATTATGATTATATTATTATAGATTCATCACCAAACTTAAACTCAGAAACTTTAGCTGCGATGCTAGCTTCAGATGAATTATTAGTAATATCAACTCCTGATGTTCCTACTTTAAGCTGTACATTAAAAGCAATAAAAACAGCAAGGGATAAAGGGATAAATATCGCAGGAATAATATTAAACAAAGTTGAAAACAAGAAATATGAATTAAGTATAGAAGAAATTGAATCAACCACAAGCATTCCAGTAATAGGAATGATTCCATACAACAATCGAGTCATAGAATCATTATCTAAAGTTAGTCCTGTAACAAAATTATCAGCAGCAAGTAATTCTTCAGTAGCATACAATCAGATTGCAGCAATAGTATCTGATTCAGAACTAAAACAACCTAATGTATTTAAAAGAATGTTTGCTTATGCAAAAGATGATTTTGACGAGTTAAGAAACCATGACTTTTCAACAGGATATGATTATTTTAGATAACTAAAGATGTAGACGACCAGCATGAAGAGCTTTATCCAAAGGTGAATCCGGCTTCAAATAATCCCCAACCCTTTCTAAGAAATCCACCACTTCTTTCTTCGAACTAGAATATAACACATGGGGTGCATTAACACCAGAACTAAGTAAAAATTTATCTACTAAACCATCTTCCCCCATCGAAGATCTATCAATAACAATATCAACATCAATAACATGTCTCCTTATAGCACCTAAGAAACCTCTTCTAATTTTCAATTCATCTCTAACATGAGTTCTTACTTCTTCAACAGAACCAAGCTTCCATTCAGCAATATATCTAGGAACAACTTTAGTTCTCCAACCATAATCAGCAACAGCCCGCATTATACTATCTTCTAATTCCTCATAAGGAACTGCTTTTTCTAATATTACCCACTCAGTCATATATTTAATACTCATCAAGAATATATAAAAATTTCTATCATAAATCACTTATGTCTAAAATACTATAAACAACATATATTTTAGAATATAAATATATATAAGCAAACTTAGATAATCTTTTAGCCATGAAGGGGGTGAACAAAATCGCATGTGAAATGTGTGGTACTAGAAGAAATACAATAAGAGTCGTTAATGACGAAGAAGGATACACAACAGAACTATGTATAAACTGTCAGTCATTCAGCTACCATGAGTATTCAGTACTAGCAGAGTAAAACAAAAAATATATACTTAATTTCTCATAGGGATTTTTGCCCTCAAAATTTCAACTCCAACTGTTCATCTTCATCCAGTCTCGATTTAGGATAAATTATTTCTATTGTTCCTACAACACGCACCATTCCTCTTCTTTTAAGATCAGCATTTTCTTTATAATTATTATAAGCAACAAAAATGATACCAAGAACCAAAGCAGAAGTTACTGCGAGAGCCCCATATAAAAGAGCATCACCAGTAATATCTCCAGATCTTTGACTTTCTCCATCAATCAGAAGTATAGACCTTTCTAAAGTATCATAAAGTCCCATTTTAAAACTCCTTCCCAAAATCAGATATCTTCTTTCCTTCATTAATCAAACTATAAAGAATATTCCTTAAATCAACAATTTTAACCCTGACCTGTTTTCCAGTATCCCTATCACGAACAGTAACTTTCTTATCATTCAAAGAATCAAAATCAAAAGCAATACAGAAAGGTGTTCCAGCTTCATCCATTCTAGCATATCTTTTACCTATAGAACCAGAAGTATCAAAGGAGCAGTTAAAATGCATCTTAAGAATATCATAAACTTTTTGAGCGTCATCATTCAACTTATTAACTAAAGGAAATATACCAACCTTAATAGGAGCTAATCTTGGATTTAACTTCAGAACAACGTTCTCTCTTTTCATATTATAATCATAAGCATCAAACATAAAAACTAAAAATGCTCTCTCAACTCCAAGTGAAGGTTCACAAACAACATTAGGCAGTATTTTTCCAGCTTTCTCATCAAAAAGTTTCAAATCTTTCTTAGAAGTTTTCTCATGTTGTACTAAATCATAATTTCCTCTGTTCGCCATTCCTTCCAATTCTTTCCAACCAAAAGGAAATTCATATTCGAGATCCCAAGTATCGGAAGCATAGTGGGACTTTTCTTCCTTCAAATGTTGCCTTATTCTAAACTTCTTAGGGTCACATCCTAAATTAATAAACCAAAGATAATGTTGTTCTAACCAATAAGCATGCCAGTCTGTTTTTATAATTCCTTTTTTCAGTGCATCTTTAAACTTCATCTTCTCAGGCCTTTTCTTTTTATCTTGCATTTCATTAGAATAAACAAGAACTAAAGTATCTCCTAATTTGTAAGGACATTTCTCTTTTGGATTTACAAAATATTCAATCTCCATTTGTTCAAATTCTCTGCATCTAAACAAAAAATCTCTTGGTGCTACTTCGTTCCTAAAAGATTTACCAACTTGAGCAATACCAAAAGGCAATTTCAATCTTGCATTCTCAGTAACTAATTTAAAATCAGCAAATATCAATTGTGCAGTTTCTGGTCTTAAGTATGTTTGAACAGAGTCATCTTTATTAGGACCAACAAAAGTAGTAAACATTGGATTAAACTCACCTTTGTTTTCATACTCACCACTGCATTTGTCACATTTTACCTTTCCAGCCTCATGCTTATCTATTTTAGTTTTATACTTGCATCTTTTACAAACAACAAATAAATCTACAAAACAAGATACATGGCCCGAAGCCTCCCAAACTTTAGGATTAGTAATAATACTTCCATCTATACCTGTAATGTCAGTTCTTTGGTAAACATGAGCTGCCCACCATTCTTTCTTAATATTATTTTTCAGTTCAACACCTAAAGGACCAAAGTCCCAGAATCCAGATAGACCACCATAAATTTCAGCTGTAGGATAAACAAAACCTTTCTTCTTGCAAAACGCAGCCATATCCTCTACAGTTATTTTATCCATACTATAGATAGAAAACAATGCACTTATAAATTTTCCCAAATTCACAAAATACATGTTTGACTATCAAGATCAGAAAGTAGTAGATGAAATTAAGAAAAGAAACGCAAAACTAGTCCTTGTTCAGTTGCCAGAGGGTATAAAAAAGGAAGCAGTAAGAATAGTAAAGCATTTAGAGAAAGAAACAAACGCAAAAGTAATAGTTTCTGGAGAAACATGCTGGGGTGGATGTGACATTTCATTGGATGAAGCTAAAAATCTTAAAGCAGATTTAATAATACATTATGGTCATGCACCATTCAAAACATTTGATTTCCCAATTTTCTACGTAGAGATGCATGATAATTTTGATATTTTACCATTACTTAAAGCATCATTAAAGAATTTAGAAGATTATAAGACAATTGGACTGGTAGCTTCAATACAGCATGTTCATAAATTAAAAGAAGCAAAAGAATTTTTAGAAAAAAACAACAAAGAAGTAATAATTCCAAAGAGAAGAGGTTACGGGCATTATGATGGTCATGTAGTTGGATGCGAATATGGGGGATTAAAAGAAATCCAAAAGGAAATTGATTGTAGTATTGTAATAGGGAATAAATTCCATTCTTTAGGCGCTGCTTTAGCAACGAAGAAACCAACATTTTTAATTGATGTATATAACAATGAAGTAACAAACATGGATGACATAAAAGATAAAATAATAAGACAGATATATAATACAAGACGAAAACTGAAAGAAGAATAGAAAGTAGGGATTATAATTGGGACAAAACCAGGCCAGCAGTTCGGTTCAGCAGAAGTTTTAATGAAATACTTCACTGATGCAGGAAAAGAAACAATAATAATTACAATGTCAGAAGTTACACAGGATAAATTATTATCTTTTTATGATATAGATGGTTTTGTAGAATTAGCATGCCCGAGAATTGCAACAGAAGATTATGAAAAATATTCAAAACCTATCATAACATTTAAAGAGGCGATGGTAGTTGTAGATAAAATCCCATGGGAAAAATTATTGGATAATGGGTTGTTGTAAAATGGAAGAAAGATTAGTATATAGAAATTCAAGGAGATATTACAACTACAAAGCAACAGATTTTGTTCCAATTTTTGGACCATTATTTTACATGGGAAGAATAATCGCAGGTGCTGAAAATTTAACTAGAGTAGATGAAATATTTCAAGAGATTATCCCAAGAGCAGGAATATTAATAGCATATGATAAAGGTTTAGATCTTTTGATAAGAATGGCAATAACTTGAACTCATTTTCATTATTTCTCAATGGGATATATAACACCAGTAATCTCAGCAGAAAAGCGAGTAAAATCAACTCTGCCTCTACCATCTCTAACTTGAAAGTCGATATTGCTACTCCTAGCCATAATTTCACGCCCAATTGTAGTCTCTGTTTCAAGATATGTTTTTAACAAACTTAAAGCATGATCACGAGACTCTGCAGCAACAACTGCATCACCCTGCATCCAAACACATTCATAATCTCTAATTAGAAATATATGATATCTCACATCAGTCATTTTAATCTTTCTTCCCAACCTTCAACTTACTAATAACAGCTTTCTCAGAAATAATAGCAGAATTTCCAGAAGGATCTTCAATTACCATCTTCATAGGTTCATCTCCACATTCAATCTTCCAAATCTTTTTCAATAAATTTTTTGCTTTCTTACGCACATCTTCTTCATCAGTAGAATCCCTTTCACCTTCAACTATTTTCTTAAACCTATTTAAAATTCCTTCAATATTCGTAATATAACCATTAGAAGCGACTGCAGGTTCAACACTCATTCTTAATGTAGGTATTTTCA
This sequence comes from Candidatus Woesearchaeota archaeon, assembly GCA_964616675.1. Taxonomy (GTDB): domain Archaea; phylum Nanobdellota; class Nanobdellia; order SCGC-AAA011-G17; family GW2011-AR18; genus CAZTRI01. Next base: position 9,290 of record CAZTRI010000025.1, on the reverse strand, counting down.
CAGTTGCTTGTGAACTCTTAACAACTCTGACAGAAAAATCTTTTTTTGGATCTTTAACTTCAAATTCTATCTTGCAAGGTTCTCTTTGTTCATCAACAGATTCAACATCAGCTTTATGAAAGGCACAAGAACTACAATTCATAGAAAATAAGTAACATTTTCCAAAGTAAGGGACTTCCATTTCATTTTCTATCAAAGTCATTGTATTCGCACTACAGATCGGACATTGCTGATTTTCTAATGTATCCATAAAATTTAGATATAAGAAAAATATTTAAAGTTTTGGAATTAAACTATCCTAAATTTAAGCTATTTCTTTTCAACCTATCTAAATAAGATCTAGCATCTGAATTTTTAGGGATTACCACGGCCCTTTTTTGTTCAAAATCAATAATTACATCAAACCAAACCTGTGTTTCTAACTCAGATCTTGTAAATACTACAGCTTTCCCACCCCTGCCTTTTTCATATTCAGGTTTATCAACTCCTGCAACATAATTTAAATCATGCACAAAATCTCTACAGAAAGCCTCTAAAAACCACCTTGTAGTATTATGCCTATGATCAAAGTCCAAGTCATTAACATAACCATTACCACTACGATCAATTCTATATTGCATTTTTCAAGAATAAGTTTACTCTTCTGATCCTGGGGGTGCTGATCCACCTCTATGTACACTAGCAAAACTTGGGCAAGCAACAATCCAGTCTTCACCAAATCCAGCTATATCACCTTCAATAGCATCAGTTGTTTTCTTTAATTTATTGACAACCCTTTTTAATTCAACCAAATCTTTATCTTTAATAGGTTTAATATTAAGCAATACAACAGTATAACCTGATCTTAGAGAATCTAATACTGGTTTAATATCAGAAAAATCCTCAATTATAAAAGGTCTAATTAGAACTTTAGCCTTCAATTGCTTTTCAGCAGCATTTGGATCTAATTCTACATAATCATCTTCAAAATCATCTGGATAGTTAGACTGAAAAGCACCGCCCAATTTTTCCCTAAGTTTCTCAAGAACTGATCCCATAATAGTTATAACGTTGCTACCAATATATAAAGATTTCTGTAATATTATCTTCAAATAATAAACCTATATACCAAAGTATATACATTAAAAGAAGTTGTCATCCAAAAGCTATTTAAGATAAATAAGAATCCTTAAGACAGGTGCAGATGTGGCTAAGCGGCTAAAGCAACCGCCTGCAGAGCGGTCATTCGCAGGTTCGAGTCCTGCCATCTGCTTCTTTCATAAATTCACTTAAAAGAAAGATTAAAATAGAAATTAAAAATCGAAAAAATACAATGTATGACCAAGTATACGAAGCAGTAAGAGAAGGGACAAATTACTTACCATTAATCTTCAAAGGGGGTGTAATTTTAGCAGCTTTTATTACTAGTTGTTATATAATTAACACAGCACAGACAGAAGTTGCAAATGAATTACTTAGAAGAATAGGGGAAGGGAAATTAGAAAAAGAAATAGGAAGAGAAAGTATTCTATAATTTATCAGAGAAAAACTAATTCAAGGAATTACAGACCTTCAATAAATTAACTTCTTCTCTTTGTTTTAAATAACTTAAAACTTCTTTTTTCAAAATCATAAGCAGCCACAATTATAAAGATTACCTGTAATATAATAAATATCAAATCTCTTAAAGAAATACTATAAAATAATAAACAAAGCCCTCCAAAAAAATAAAATTCATCTTGCATTTTTCTCTTCTTTAATAAAACACCAGACGAGATTAATAATAATCCAATAATCCCAATTAATTTAGCAATCATAAACTAAACAAGAATTTAATTATTTATAACCTTTTTTATCTTAAAACCTAAACAATCTATTCTCAAAATCAACTACCTTATTATTAACAATCTTCACACCTTCACTTTCAAGTATTTCTTTTTTCTTTTCCAATCCATGTGCAAATCCAACAAGATCACCATTAACACCAATAACTCTATGACAAGGGACGTCTTTATTTTCATTCTTATTCAAAGCCTTCCCGACTGCACGATAAGCTTTACAATTCAATGCTTCAGCAATTTCTTTATAAGTTGAAACCTTTCCCTTAGGGATTTTCTTACATAAATTGAAGACTGCGTCGCTGAAATTCATAAGTCTGAAAAAAAACTACAGAATATTAAAGCTTTTCCGAAAAAAACTACAGGTTTTCCTACTAAACACATATTAACTTTGATATCTATGATATTTGAAGCAACTAATTGGTATTAAAAGATATATAATATATACTTAAACATAGAAAGCTTTATAAATATATCTAAAATAACAATTGTTGCAGTAATTTGGAGGTATAGTAACAAAATGACAGAAGATAAAGATAGAAGAGTCGTAGGAAGGATTTCTATAAAAAGAGTTCCAGCTGAAACTATAGAAAGCGATTTTGCTGAAATCCTAGCACTAATGCAAAGAAGAAATGGAAAAGCATTTCAAGCATCAGATGCAGATATATCTAGAGGATTAGAAAGAGTTTCTTGGACCAGAGAAATCTATGATAGACCTAGTCAAATAGAAGGACAATATAGTGCAGACAAAGATAAGGGAAACCCTTATTAAGTAATTTATTCTTTTTTTATTTTATGTTAGAAGAATGTTTATTCTGTAAATTTGTAAAAGATAAATCAATGTTAAAAGTAATCTATGAAGACAAAGATACTTTAGCATTTCTTGATATACGACCAGCCTCACCAAAAGGAGGGCATACTTTAGTGATTCCAAAAAAACATTACAAGTTAATTACAGAAATCCCAGAAAAAGAATTAACTGCATTAATGAAAACAGTACAAAAAGTAACAAAATCAGTTTTAAAATTCTCAGAAGGTGCAAATGTTTTATCAAATAATGAAAGACCTGCTGGTCAAGCAATTATGCACGCACATTTCCATGTTATTCCAAGATTTAAAGGAGACAATATAAAAATAGAAGAATGGGACGGTCATCCTTACAAAGATGGCGAAATGACAAAAGTAATGAACAAATTAAAATCATTTTTAGAATAAAAAGGCTTTTAAATAATTTCTATTGTTCTATTCTACATAATGCCCCTGTAGCATAGCCTGGCTATTGCGCCGGTCTCATATGTTTATGAGAGATGAGACATTAAAAATGTCAATGAACTAAGAAAGCCGGAGGTCGGGGGTTCAAATCTCCCCGGGGGCATTATCTTTAATCGACCAGTTAGATTTATATTATTTTAGTTTTTCTAAATTAAGATGGGAAAACCACAAGCATACACAAAGAATGAAGTAGTGGATTTATATAAACCATGTAATGGAAATTCAGCAGAAGCAGCAAGAAGATTAAATAACCGTGGAATACAAATCACAAATCGTACAGTTCTAAACATTTGGAAATCGGCAAATCTAGAAACAAAGAAACAAGGCGGCAACAACAAACCAAGTTTAAGTATAGAAGAAAGGCTTGGAGAATTAGAAATTAGTAGGATTATCAGAAGTCATAGAATGTATGAAGGAAATCCTAACCGTGCAGCAAGATATGGAGCATATTCCTATAGCACATACAGAAAAGTTTGGGAAAGACAAGGCTTAGAAATCAGAACTAGAAGCCATGATTCATACTAAAATAAACCTAACATCTCATAAAATTACAAATAAGTTTAAATAGTTAGAAGTTCTATGTATATACATGTTCGACTTAAGCAAAGACAGCTATCTTCATGGCTTTACAAAACCACGCCACCCAATCAAACCTTTTGCAAGGTTCAGAAGATAAAGTTTCTATAAAAGAAAAATTATTTTGTTTTAGCTAGTTTAATCTCTCTTACTCCACCCATATATTTCTGGAGAACAGCAGGAATTTTAACAGTTCCTTTCTTTGTTTGATTATTTTCAAGTATAGCAACCATAACTCTTGAAGTTGCGATTGCAGTATTATTTAATGTATGTGGGGTATAAATTTCTCCACCGCCCTGTACTCTTAAATTCAATTTTCTTGCTTGGAATTCAGTTAAGTTGCTACATGATCCGACCTCGAAGTAATCATTTCTGCGAGGACTCCAAACTTCAACATCTGCAGTTCTTGATTTCCAGTCACCTACATCAGCAGCTCCGAACTCAATAACTCTAAATGGTAACTTTAATTTCTTAAACATTGCAATTGAATTATCAAGCAATTCTTTGTACATCTTATCGGATTCTTTTGGGGAACAAACAATTACTTGCTCAACTTTATTGAACTGATGTGTCCTGTACAATCCTCTTTCATCAATAGTATGACTTCCTAATTCTTTTCTGAAACATTGAGAATATCCAGCTAATCTAATTGGTAAATCTTTTTCCCTTACAGTTTTATCAATAAACATTCCAACAAGTGGATGCTCAGAAGTACCAATCATATACAAATCTTCTCCTTCTATTTTATACACATGTTCTTTAAAAAAAGCCATATCAATTACTGAATCACAAACTTTCTTCCTAATCATTAATGGTGGTTCAACATAGGTATATTTTTTCTTAACAAGAAAATCTATAGCAAAACTAACTAATGCTAGATTCAACCTTGCAAGATCTCCCTTCAAATAAAAAAAACCATGCCCGGATGTTTTAGCAGAGGAATCAAAATCAACCACACCTAGTTTTTCTGCAATTTCAGCATGTCCTAAAACTTTATTCTTCTTAATAGTTCCAAATTTAAATATAACTTTATCTTTTGCAGGAACACTTTTACTTAATATATTAGGAATCTTAATTTGTATTTCTTCAATTCTTTTGACCAAACCATTATTATCTTGTTCTAATTTATTTATAATTTCGGGCAATTGTTTCGCTTCCTGCAGGAAATGTTTAATGTCTTTACCTTCTTTCTTAGATTTATTAATATCCAAAGAAATTGTGTTTCTTCTACGCCTCAAATCATCTAATTTTTGTTTATTTTTTCTCCAAACAGAATCAATATTAATTAATTCATCAACCAAAGGTAGTAGATTACTTTTTCCCCTTCTCTTCAGATTTTCTTTAACAAGAGTTATATTTTCCCTAATAAAACTAATTTGTAACATAAGGTTAATAGAATTAGCCTAATTTATATAATTTTTGTTAAGGGAAAGTTTAAATCAGATTATAAAGGGGATTTCATTGCTTCAAACTGACAGGCCTCATTACTTCAAGCCGACCAACTTCAACAAAGGTTTTGCCAGCAATTTTTAATCTATTTCTTTCAACTTTAGAACGATAAGATTCATCAACAATTTCTAAAACATTTCTCCAGCTTTCATCTATACAGTCTCTCTCAACTGGAAAATAATCTAATGGGAAGGCACTTAATTTCACAAAATATTTCTCTCTTTCAGCAAGATTAAGATCACGTTCTTCAATAGTTTGAGCACAAACACTACGCAGACCATATTCAAGTACTTTTGAAGCAAGTACTAGACGCCTTGTTCTTTGCATAATTCTATCATATAATCTCTGGTTAGACTCCCTAACAAGACTTGAAACATCTGCACTTATTCCTTCAAGCCCAGTCGCAGCACAATGATGACAAGGAAAAGGATAAATACCGGCAAGGAAATCTGAAAAATAACCATCACCGGTACACATTTCACAAAAAAGTTCAATTTCCATACAATACAAGTAAAACAAAAAATATTTAAAGTTAACCTGCAAAGCACTTATAGTTTCTAAACAAAGATTGAGGATAAAGATAGAAACTAAAAAAGACCAAGATGACATTAAAAATCTATAATACATTGACAAGGAAGACAACGGAATTTAAACCTCTTAAAAACAAACAAATAAACCTATTTGTATGTGGGCCTACTGTTTATGATCATTCTCACTTAGGCCATGCAAGAGTTTACATAACATTTGACACAATTGTAAAATACTTAAGGTATAAAAATTATAAAGTATTTTATTTAGAAAATATCACAGACATAGACGATAAGATAATAGATAAGGCAAACAAAGAAAAAAAATCTTGGAAAGAAATATCCCAAAAATATGCAGAAGAATTCTTCAAAGATATAAAATTATTAAGAGTAAATTCAGTTAACAAATATGCATTTGCATCAGACTATATAAAACAAATAATAAATCAAGTAAAAAGGTTAGAAAATAAAGGATACGCTTACTTAATCTCAGATGGTATTTATTATGACATTTCTAAATTCAAAGATTATGGCAAATTATCCAAACAGCCTTTAGAAAAAATAAAGTCTGGTAAAAGAATAGCAGTCAAAGAAGAAAAAAGAAATGAAGGAGATTTTGTTTTATGGAAGTTATCAAAGCCGAATGAGCCTAAATGGAATTCACCATGGGGTGCAGGCAGACCTGGATGGCATATTGAAGATACAGCAATTACAGAAACAGAATTTGGTTTACAGTATGATATTCATGGAGGTGGTTTAGATTTAATTTTCCCACATCATGAAGCTGAAATAGCACAAATGGAAGCTGTCTCAGGCAAAAAACCTTTCGTCAAATACTGGATGCATAACGCATTTGTCCAAATAAATAATGAAAAGATGTCTAAATCTTTAAATAACTTCAAAACTATCAAAGATTTATTGCAAAAATATGATCCAGAAGTTCTTAGATTCTTAATATTATCAACACATTACAGGAATCCAATTAACTTTGCAGAAGAAATATTAGAAAATGCAAAAAACTCATTAGCAAGATTACAAGAAATAATCAACAAGTTATTAAATTTCAAATCAAAATCAAAAGACAACAAGGAAGTAGATCAATTAATAAAGAAAACAAAAAAAGAATTTGAAAAAGCAATGGATGATGACATTAACACCTCGCTTGCAATAACATCTATATTTGAATTAATAAAAGGATTAAATATATTGATAGATAAAGAAAAAATATCAAATAAAGATGCAAAGAAATGTTTAGATTTATTCAAAGAGCTAGATGGAATATTAGGGATATTTAAATTCTCAAAAGAGAAAGTCCCAAAGGATGTTTTGGATTTGATAGCCAAAAGGGAAGAAGCAAGGAAGAAAAAAGACTTCAAGACTTCAGATATAATAAGAGATAAAATAAAAGAATTAGGATATTACGTTGACGATTCAAAAACAGGCCCGATAGCAAAGAAATTCTAATAATTCTAGGGCAGGTAGTTCAGCCTGGCAGAATACTCCGGTGGCATCGGAGTGGCCGTGAGTTCAAATCTCACCCTGTCCAATCAAAAGGTTTATTAATTAAAAAATCTCTAAATATAATAATGAGAAAAATATTATTATCAATTGCAATATTATCTTTACTAATAATAACAGCTTGCACACATACTGGGAAGGCAGTTCAATCAAAATACTTAACTTCAGAAGATATTAGACCTAATTATGCTAAAGCTTATGCCGGTTGCACACATATGGATACAAGATGTAGCGGCCAGATTATGGAAGAATGCAATGGTGGATACTGGCACACATCTAAAGTTTGTGAATATGGATGTGAAGATAATGCCTGCAAACCATCACCACACAAAATAATAAATCCTCGCGTTCCAGGGACAAGAGGCGGAAATTACTAATCACCAAATAATTTTAAGGCCCTGCTTAAACTTGCTTAATAAAATGATAGTAAGAAAATAAGTAGGGCTACAATATTTCTTTTTAATTATATAATGAATCAGGCAAATCTTCTTCAGTAATTTCTCCATTATCTAATCTTACACAATAATCACTTATGTTCGTTACAAGTTTCCAAGAACCATATCCTAATCTTCCAAGCTCATAACTTTTAACAACTCTGAATCCATTTAAACTAATAGGCCCATGATCTTTACTTCTTATCATTGCCCTATAAGTCCATAATTCTGGATCACTCCCAATTTCTCTAAAACAAAGATCAACTACCATTACCAAATCATCTGTCATTTCTACATCACTCCTATATTTACTTTCTATTATTTAATTAAGAAACATATTTAATCTTTCCCGCAGATCACTTTCATTTATAACTCCATATCTTAAATCATAAAAAATATCTCCTACCTTTTTTAATGAATTCCTATCAACTGGAATTGCACACATAGTCACTAATCTTGCATTTCTCACTGAACCAGAGTCCTCTAAAGAATCATAAAATCTATAAAAATATCCTGCTCTGTCTTCATAAACTCCAAAAAAACTTTCCATTTTAATACTCCCCCATTCCTCCAGGCATCTGAGGCATTTCTCTTTTCCCTTTCCCAGAAGCAAGAACATCATCTATACGTAAAATCAATTCAGCAACTTCAGTAGCAGAATTAATAACTTGTGTTTTAATCTTAAGCGGCTCAATTATTCCTTCTTTCTTAGCATCCATTACTTTTCCAGTAAATACATCTAATCCAGCATTCTTATTTCCTTTCTCATGTGAAGCTTTCAATTCAGTAAGTGTATCAATTGGATCAAGTCCAGCATTCTCAGCAAGAGTCCTAGGAATAACTTCCATTGCATCAGCAAATGCTAATACAGCTAATTGTTCTCTTCCAGAAAAAGAATTTGCAAATTTTCTTAATTCCTTTGCGACTTCAACTTCAGGAGCACCAGCACCAGGAACTACTTTTCCGCTTTTTAAAGCAGCAGATAAATCACCTAAAGCATCTTTAACAGCTCTTTCAATTTCATCAACAACATGTTGTGTTCCACCTCTTAAAAGAATAGTCACAGATTTAGGATTCTTACATCCTTTAATCAAAGTCATCATTTCGTCTCCAACTTTAATCTCTTCAACTATTGCAGCATCACCTAAATCTTTTGCAGTTAAATCATTAATCATAGAAACTATAGTTCCGCCTGAAGCTCTTGATAATTTTTCAATATCACTTTTCTTTACTCTACGTACAGCATAAATTCCTTTCTTAGCTAAAAAATGCTGGCATAAATCATCTATTCCTTTCTGGCAGACAACAACAGTAGCACCAGAAGCAGCAACCTTATCAGCCATTTCTCTAAGCATTCCTTCTTCCATATCAAGAAGAGCACTCATCTGTCTTGGATCATTAATTTGTATCTTCGCATCTGATTCAGAAGATCTTACTTCAAGAGCAACATCAAGAAGAGCTATTTTAGCATTTTTAACTTTAGCAGGCATAGAAGGATGAGTTCTTTCCTTATCTAACATAATTCCATCTATGATTTCAGAACTTTCAACTGAAGCACCTGTTTTCTTTTCAATCTTAATATTATCAATATCACAGCTTACAACATTAGAATTAATTTCAGAAACTTTAGTTACAGCTTCAACACAAATTTCACTCAAAACATTCTTAGCAACTTCTGCTTTTTTTCCTGTAATAGC
>CAZTRI010000024.1:0-31837 GCA_964616675.1 Candidatus Woesearchaeota archaeon | reverse complement strand
GCAATCATAGTTAATATTAAAGATTATGAACCTAAAATGGTTAGAGAATCACTACTTGAACAACAAGATGTTCCTGTATTTATACAATTGAAAGGAACTACAATAAGTTCTATATTTGGGAGTGATCCTCTAACTGGGATTACTTTATTTCCACCAATTAAAAATATGCAAGTAAGAATGAATGGAACAAATGAGTTTGTATCTGGACAACCAACTTATATTAGACCTAGAAGAGAAGATTATTCTTTAGATAATATGGGTTATTTGGTTGTAAATTTAAGAAAAATTAATGATAAAGAAAGATTGAGAAGACAAGAACTTCCTGAAGGGTCTGTTTCTGGTGTTATAGAAACTAAACAACCTGATCTTGTTGCTGGTGTTTCAGAAAAAGTTGCTGAAACTTTAGGTAAAGTTGAAGCAAGTGATAGAAGTGTCGTAACTTTGGATATGAATGCTAAAGTTTTCTTTGATCTTGAAGAAGGAAGAATGTTTGGAATCAATAATCAAGATTTAGTTTTGAAAGAAGAAAGAGATACAACTAATTTCTTTGCTAAACAAAATAAGAAGGAGAATTCATTCTTTTCTGGGAGAGGGTTTGTAAGAGCTGTGCAGGTTGATAAAGACTCTGCTACACTTGCTGTTTATAATAGAAATTACAGATCTGTTAATCCTTTCTTTGAAAGTGGTGCAATTTTACCTTCTGTGACTGGAACTGGAATGTTAGAAAGGAATACTGGATTAAGGTTAAGACAAGGTGAAACTTCAAGAGTCTTAAATTTAGCAGATACAGGAGATTACTTTAGAGATTCATTTAGAGTAAGATTAGACCAAGTAATAACACCACAAGACAAAGCTATTATTGATATTGTTGTTAATGGTAAAAGATATGAAAAAACTTTAGTGGTAGGAAGTAAATTATACGAAGGAAGTGCTTGGACTGTCAGTAATATTGATAAACCAGTTGATAGAGATATTGATGCTTCTTCAGCTTCTAAAAAATATACTATTGGAATTGATAAATTAAATGGATTAAAATTAAAAGAGAAAGTTATTACTCTAACTTTACAAAATGGTTTCTTTAGCAGGGAAACTGTTAAGACAACAAAATTAATCGGGGAAGGATTAGGAATAGATACTTTTACTCATGAAATAAACCAAGCAGAGGTTGATATTATAATTAAGAAATATTGTGATATGCCTATTGCAGGAGAATATACTAATTATGCTTGTAAAGCTATTGATAAATATAAAGAGATTCTTGGAAAAGCTGCTGGAGAAGATTTGACGACTGCTTATAAAAACATTTATGAGATTTTGCTTAATAATTTAATTGTCTTTGAAGGATGTAGAAGAGGTCCCGCTGGTGTAGTTGTTGATCAAAGTTCTTGTATACAATATGCTCAAGAAATGAATAATGCAGCTTATTTTTACTATAATTTATATATTAAGAATGGTGGTATACCTGACAGTAATGTAATTGATATGATTGTAAATAGAATTAATGTTGAAAAAAGTGCTTATCTTAGTGATGAAGGTGTTTATGTTGGATTGAAAGATATTATGCCTGTATCTCTTGAACAGAAAGGAATAGTCGTTTTGAGTGTTGAAGGAAGGTCTCTTGGAAATTTCAATCTCCATGATGTTGTTCCTGTTTGTGTTGAGCGAGATATTGGAGAGGGAATGCGTGTTTGTGTTGATCCAAATAATGAACAGCAATATGTTTGGAGAATTTATAGTATAGAACCTAATTCTATAGTACTGAGAAAACATATGGTAGATAAGCAGAATCTGATAATTAATTTTAATGAAAAGAAAGATATGTCAGGTTACTTTGGTGAAACAATAAGATTAATTCCTAAAGAACCTAAGATTGTTGCATATCAGCCTGGAAAAAAGACACCACTTGGTTCTAGTTTAAAAAGTGAACTTGACAAGCAAGTACAAATTGAAGTACAAAATATTATAACAAATAATGAGGCACTTGTAACTATTCTACCTGGTACAGATAAAGCTTTTGTTGATACTAGTTTTAAAGTACATATCCCTGTTGACCTTAGACCAAAATTATTAACACCACAGCAGATGGAAGGACATATAAAAAAGACTAGGGAAATAATTGGAAAATTAGATGGGATAATTAATAGACTTGATAATATAATTAGATATTGGAAAAGAACATGTATAATTACTTTTGGTGTTTTAGTTTTGAAAAATTCATTCGGTGGTGGAACTAAAGCAATTGCTAGAAAGACTGTAATGCCTACATACAAGAAACTTTGTGATCAAAATGTAAAGGAAGGAACATATGGTTCTATGGAAGAATGTTTCTTTGCTAAAGACAAAGATATTATGAATGATGTTAATGTAAATCAAAGAGCAATAGAAAAGGTGAACCAAGAAGTTGGTAAATATAAATCGGTTAAAGAATGGAGGGAAAGTAAGGATAATGAACTCTATAGTGAATTAGGTGTGCCTTATGATCAATATAGGGAAGATTTGAGATTAAAATATTTGCAAAAAGAGTATAATGATTCGGGTGTTAAAGATAGTCCTGTATTAAAGGATTTGAAAAACCAATATAAAAGTGATTGGGGATTACCTAGTGTAGAATTGAAGAGAGAAGACTCTGAAAGATTTAAGAAATTAGTTGAGAAAGATGGAAATAAATTCGGATGTAATTCTCCTGATTGTACTGCTCCAGAAGATGAAAATCTTAGAAAAGCTGCATTGAAAAATTTAGTGCATTCTTCAGAATGTCAATTTGGGGAATCTTATGGTGTAAGAAATGTTTGTAGAAGTGTTGGATCAATACTACCTAAAGCAGATGGAACTTATGTTGTTTCTACTAAAGTAAAAGATCCTACTGATCCAAGTAAATTTACTATTAATAATGATGAAGTAGTTCCAGTATCTGAACTTGATTTCCAATTGGCTGTTAATCATAATGGTGATGTTAAACGTTTACAGGATTCTATAAATAGCAGATTATCAAATAGAAAAAATGTAGTTACAGATGATGATATTAATAAAGAAATGGAAAGATTATCCAGAATACCTAAATTTAGTGAGGGGAATGATTATTTGTATGTGAATAAAGCTGATCTTGTGAAGGACGATCTTAGCGGGGTGAAGTTCCCTAAAAAAGATGCTAAATACTTTGGATCTACTGTAACACAAGGATTAGCTGGACCTACAAATTCAGAATATCAGGAAGGTGTAAAATATACAAAAGATGGACAAGCACAAAAAGGAATTCTTGCACAGTATGATACTAATGGAAAAGCAAAGTGTTACCCTATTGGAAATGGGAATTATATTGAAGTAATCGATAGATATAATCAGGGTGCCGGTAAGGTAAGTAAGTTTAGAGTGATGAACGTAGGTGCGAATGGTATTATAGATTGTACTTCAGGCGGTGATGATGTTCCAGTTAAAGGTGCTGAGGGTGATGAAAGTGCAGTAACAATTAGTCCTAGATATCAAGCATTAAAATCACAAATTGATAATGCTCCAGCTTGTAAAGAAGATGGTGTTCCACTAAATAAAGTAGGGTCTTTCTTAGGTGTTGGAGGTAAAAAAATAATTTGCAGTTTTGATCAATCTAAGATTGTTAATAGTTTGACAAATCCATCCTGTGTTGATGTAATGGATCCTACTGATTGTAAGTTATTATTTAATGCATGTGATCCTGTGATGTGTCCTGCTTCAAGATGTAACTTAGGTGGAAGATATCAGGTTAAGGATGTAATACAAACTGGAATTATTGGAAGTGCTGTATTGTGTTTACCTAATTATAAACAAGGTGTTGTTGTCCCTGTTTGTTTAACTGGAATCTCTGCAGGACTAAAAAATATTAGAAGTATTTTACAAGGTTATGTTGATTGTTTAGAAACTTCTTTAGCTGGAAATGCAGAAATTGGAATTTGTGATTATATCAGAAGTGTTGGAATGTGTGAATTTATTTGGAAAGAGGCAGTTGGATTATTTAGTGTAAGGGGCGGAATAGTAGATTGGCTAGGTGAAAAAGTAACAGGACAGCCACAAGGTGGAACTGAATACTTGACCTTCCAGTCTTCATTAAATAATGTTGGTGAATCTGTAAATTACTTTACTACAGAATATAGTAATACTTTCCTAGCATCTTATGTTTCACAGTCAACAGATGAAGTTGGTGGACAATTATGTAGAATGTGGGTGCATGGTAAATTACCAAGTGTAGGTGAAGCATTAGATCAATTATCAGAACCTGAAAATCCACCACAGTATACTGCGTTTATGGATGAAGCTCCTTATGTTGAAGGTATAGGGGAAATACCAATTTCAGAAGCAAGAGGTTTTGGTGTAGAACAACTTTCATTGTATAAAGTGTTTTATCATGTCTATGCAGGAACTGGATTCCCACAAACAACTAGTTTCTTGGGAAGACCTGAAGAGACTGGAGGAATACATCGAGGACCTTTGAAAGTAGCTGTCTATATGAAAAATGATGAATTAGGATTACCACCATTATATGTTACTACAAATCCAAGAAGTGATGGAAGACAATATGTTGATGTTGAAAAAGGTGGTTATGTACAAACTACTGTGCAAACTATTGCAAGAAAAGGATACAATGAATTATGTATCCATATTCAAGGTAGAGATCCTGAATGTGGATTTAGAAAAGTGTCAACTGCATTTAGCTTTAATAAATTAGCTGAAAATGGTGTAAAGAATGAAGCTATGAAAAAAAATATTGATAGTGCTGATAAATGTATTACTGACACTGATACGACACAGTTTGCTTTAGGTGCTGTTACATTGCCTGAAAAAATGGGTATGTTTACTAACGGTGTTGTAAGAGTATGTAGCGTAGGAATACCAACTGATGAGCCACAAAGATGGAGTGATGTTGGAAGTTGCGGACAGGATGATAAGACAGGAAGACCTAGAGGAAGTTGTTGGTTAGATAAAAGATCATTAAGAATTAAGGATACTGGTGTAAGAGAGGAAGTTGAGAAGGATCTATTGTCTAGATTAAAGAAAGAAGTATTAGAATCTAAAGATGCTGTTAAGTTAATCAGGATGCTTAATGAAGAAAGAAATAAGTTATTAGAACAGATTAATGAATTGGTTGAGAAAGCTAAAAAAGAGAAGAGTAAAGAAGGTGGAGTTCTAATCTAATGAAGAAGTTGTTGATTTTTAGTTTTTGTATGATTTTATTAATTAGCAGTGTAAATGCTTCTGCAACTCAAGTGATTTTTAAAGCTAAAGATACAAGTGTGTTTACTTATGATGAGGCTGAATTTAGATGGAATGGAAAAGAATGGTTGGTGACTCTGACTGGATTTACAGGTGCAAAAAATTATCCTGCAAAAGATATTGAAAAGTTAAATGCTGTTAATGATGAAATAATTCAAAAAGCTAAAGAATTGATTGCTAAAGGAAATCCTATTGTTAAACCAATAGATAAAACTTTAATCCCGGGTAATATAGGTGAGCATTGTGATCCTCCTGATTCAATATGTGGAGATGGGTTGGTTTGTGTTGAAGATATTTGCCAGTTAGTCACATCTGAGACAGGGACTGTAAGTGAAAAGTTACCTGATGAGTTTGAAAAAAAAGAAGTTGAGTTTAGTTCTTCTTATGATTATATAGATTTAAGAAACGGTGTTGTAAGTGCAAGTACATTATTTGTTAAAGATCATCTTATTGAATATGAAGAAGTCGAATCTTCTATACAGTCTGAACAACTTGATAAAGGAGATTATTTATTAATTAGAAATCCAACTGGTGAAGATGTTCTTTATTTTACTAACTTTTATGCTGATGATACTGGTTTGAAGATTAAAGGGATTGATTTTGCTGTTGATATTACTACTGATAAAAATATTCCTGTTGATGGCAAGTATGGATCTTACACTATAGATATAAGAAAAACTGGAAAAGATCTTTATAGGATGAAGATTTCTCCCGAAATAAAAACTTTACCCTCTTCTGCTATAGGATTGTTTGAAAATGTTGAAGGTGTTTTGGAGAATGTTAATACTTTGATGAAATTGTTTGTACCTTTCAATGGAATTGATTATACTTATAAAATTGTGGCTGAACGAGCTTTAGATCAAAGAGTTTCTGTTAGAGCTTTAATGGAAGAAGGTAAGTTATACAGAACTTTGGCTGAAATGAAAAATAATTATGAAAGAGTTGGACCAAAAGAATTAGATAAAGAAAGGGTAAAAAGAATATTTGAAAAACCACCAGTAAAACCTAAAGAATCTATAACTGTTGCCCCTGCACCAGCTGCACCTATTGTACATGATGAAGAATTTGATATTTATGGAAAAGAAATTAATGTTAATATTAATGAATTAGTTGATTTAGGTGCTGCCAGTAATGCAGGATTACATGATGTTGATGAAGTTAAAAATTATAATATAGAAGGAGAATATATTTACTTTAATTCAATACAAGATAACAAACCTAAATTTACTTATGTTAATGTTGAAGGTGGAGCTGTAATTGATACTCAAGAAATTGAATTTGAAAATGAAGGTAGTGAGGTTTCTGTTGGACTATACAGGGTTCTTCTTTCTAAATTTGAAGGAGAAAGACTTACTGTGAATGTATTAAATGTTGAATCTTTACCAGAACATGAAGTTGAAGAAGAGATCATTCCTCTTCCTGAAAGAGAAGGTAATATTGAAGATCTAAAGGATGCATCATATGATATTGTTGTTAAATTTATTGAAGATAATGGTTTGGATTTAGATGATGTTGAATATATGACTAGAATATTAAGTATTGAAAGAGGTGAAGCTTGTGATCCTAAATGGAATAAAGAAAGAGGGGCAATTGCACAGGTCGTTATTAATAGAGTCCATAGTGGTGCATTTCCAACTACTGTAAAGGATGTTGTAAGAGCAGATTATATTCCCGGAGCTGCTAGATGGTTTGGTTCTCCTAATTCTGAAATTGATAATGAAGAAAGAGGAATTAAAAGTATGAAAGGTAGAGGGTGTGTTTTGTCTGCTTTGAGATTCTTTATGTGTCAAGGTGAAGAGAATGATGGTGCCCAAATGATTAAAGGAAGAACAGGATTTACACATAGATATAGATTAAAAAATATCCCCGAATGGAATAAGATTAATCCGGTAGAAGTCCAGAAAGAAAGAGATGCTGCTACATTCTCTGGTGATGATCTCAGTGATAAGTCGTGTGCAGATAGGAACTATAGAGCTGCTGGTCCTGTCACAACAGTAAAGAAACTTGAAGGATTATGCTTCCCAATTGAAAAAGAAAGTTTCTCTAAGAACTTAAACGACTGGGGTAATAATAGAGGTCCTAATAGATGCCATGCTGGAATTGATTTGTTAACTAAAGATCCAGGAAAAGTTTTTATAGATAATGGTGTGATTGCTATTGATGATGGCGTTGTTACTAATATATTTGGATTTACTAGTTGTAAAGATGGATGGAATGGTCCAGGAAAAGCTATTGCTTTGTTAATATATCATCCTAATTTAGGAAAGACTATTAATTATGGTGAGATTGATGATGGAGGATTAGCTCCTAATATTAAGGTTGGTTCAAAAGTTATGAAAGGACAATACTTAGGTAGAGCTGGACATTGTGGAATGTTGCATTTAGAATTATATAGCGGTCAGCAAACAAAGAATACCAGATGGCTTCCACTTACTGGACAGAAAGCTACCGGATATAGAAATAAGTGTGCGAAAGAATTTTTATCTACTAAACCAGATACACTAGAAGATCCTACTAGTTTTGTAAAAGCATTGGACTTTTGTCCTTCAAGTGAGCCTCTAGTATGAAACAAAATACTTTTTATCAAACTTTTATTTTGGATATAATTTTTGTAATTGCTATTATAGCTTTAGTGATGTTTGTGAGATTGCAGGCACAGGAAAATCTGGCATTGATAAAAGGGTTTATACCTCAAGTAGGAGAACTGCAAGGAAGTTTATCTGCTTCTAACTTAACTAATTATGATGTTGCAGCAACTGAAAAGCTTGTTGGTGATTTTGGAACAATAGTAAATCAAACTTTGTTGATGTATTTGCTTTTATTACCATTAGGATTAATTATTATTTGGGTATTGACGCAAGGATTAATATTTAGAAAATTAGCTGGAACTTCTTTGCTTAGATTTTTCTTGTATACATTACCTTTCTTAATATCTGTGTTCGCTTTTACCGTATTCTCTTTTGATATATTATCTTGGATTTTGATGAGTGAATTATTTTTTGGCTGGGGCTGGTTTGTATTAAGTTTTATTGCTGTTGTTGTATTAAGTTATTTTGGTTTTGTTGGATGCGTGGAACATAAATATAGTTTCAATAAAGTTTTTATTATAGGGTTGAATAAACTTGGGAAAATATGGGGGGGATTTTTATTATTTTTGCTTAATGCTTTTGTTGTTTATCTATTAATTGCTTTGATTTATGTATTTACAGTGATTGATTATAATTTAATTTTATTAGTTTTGATAACTTTGATCTTCTTAGCTTTGATGAACTGGCAGAGGAAAACTTTAATTAAATTAGTGGAGTGAAAATGAAGAAAGGACAAATTGCAATTTTTGTTATTGTTGGTGTGGTAATCCTTTTTATATTTGGTATTGTTTTATTCTATAAATTAGTTTATCAGAAAGAGAAACAAGATATACAAGAAAAGAAATTAGCCGGAGTTCCTTCACAATTCTTACCTGTGGAGAGTGTTATTCAAGGATGTTTTGAAGATACTGCAAGACAAGCTGTAAAACATGTTGCATTGCACGGAGGTTATTTTGATCCTAAACCGGCTATGAGTGTAATATTAGGTGATGAAGGCATAGTCTATAAAGAAGGTTATGATACTATTAATGAAGAATTTTCTGATGAAATTGAAGAAGAGAATACTAATGATTTTGTTGATATGGTTAATCTCAATACTGTTGATGTTGGTTATTGGTACTATCATGGTCAAGAGAGAATACCACCTTTGAGTTTTATCGAATCACAAGTTTCCCTCGCATCCAAGAAAATGATTAATTTATGTTTATTAGATTTAGAATATCTTAATGATTTTACTTTTTTAAAAGCTAATGAAACTAATGTTGATGTTAATACAAATATTTTAGAAAATAATATTAAAATCAAATTCCATTATCCTCTCAATGTTGAAAGTAAAGGAATTAATTACCAACTTAAAGATAAAGAAATTTTAATCCCAGTTAAATTTATTAGTTTTTATAATACAGCAAAAAATATTGTTGAAAAAATAAAGCAAAAACCTGATAAAATCCCTTTAAGTTATTTAACAACCTTTAATTATAATATTAGTATTTATCCTTATGAGGATGATATCGCTTATGGAGTAACAAATGGTGAAACAACACTTTTATTTGCAAACAAATTCAATTAAGAAATCAATCTTACTTATTGTAATGCTTCTGTTAGTTATAACCCCAGTAACACCATTTGCTTTTGAACCACTGGCTATGAGTTTTGTTAAAAGTAGTGTAATGAAAGCTTTACCACCACAAGTTGCTCAAACTTATACTTATTTAATTGATCCAACTGGTACATTAAAAGGTGAAGTTTTAGGACAATTGCAAAAGGTGGCTCCACAGTTAACTGAAGGATTGACTATCGCTGCTAACCCAGATGAAGCTTTAAAATCAAAATTATTAGGTGAAGTTGCAAAGAAAGCTGAGGAAATAAGTCCAGGGGTTTTGAATACTGTTGAAAATATACAGCAATATGCTTCTTATGCTCAAGAAGTGATGCAACCTAACGAAAAAGCCAAAGAAGGTGAAGAGTATGGGAAATTTGACTGTGATAAAAGTACTAAAAGATGTTTGATTTTAAATCCAGACGGAACAAAATTAATGGATGTTCCACAAGATTTTAAACTTAAATTCAATGAAGAAGATAAAAGTTTAACTATAACAAATGATCAAGATAAAGTTGATAATTTAAAAATAGGAGATTTCAATGTTGGTAGCTTACATAAAGGTAGTTCTGTTAAATTTATGACTGAAAAGGATGGAGGTGCGAAAATAAAAGTTGATGGACAAAGTGATGTTTTAATAGGAGAAAAAACTTTTTTCAGTGGAGTTTCAAATGCTGAATTTAAGGTTTCCAAAACAAAAGAAGGAAAGTTCAATCAGATTGAGTTTGCTGATTTCGTTTCTACTAATCCTTCTCAATATGGTTTTTCTTATACTTTTCCATCTGGTAATAAAAACACTTATAATTTTAAAACTACAAAGCCAAATAGTAAAGTTACTTTTAACCCTAAAAAGGATGCAAGTGGGCCTGGTTTTTTAGATGCTGAGAATGCTATATTTAATTTTGGTGATCAAACTTTAAATGGGGATAAAGTTACTATGACTTTTAATGATAATGGTAATATGGGTAGTGTTATAATAACTGGAAAAGGTGCAAAGTATTTTGATAGAAAAAGAAATATAGAAGTAGGTTCTGTTGGTGGTGACCCTATTCAGATATTTTTTAATGTAAAGAAAAGATCTATCCATAGTTCTGTTACTTTAATTGAAACATCTGATGGGGTGACTATAAGTTCGTCTATGGGTGGCTCATATTATAAGCTCAATAATATGAAAATTACTGATGCTGGCGCTGTTGAAGATAGTACAACTCTTTTTTATGATAAAAAGAAAAAACAAGGTTTTTTAAATTGTAAAGTTGCTTGTGATGTTGCTAAAGGGGATTTAGAGTATTCTTTGGATCGAAATCCAGATGGACAAATGGAAGTTGCTATGACTCGTGAAAGTTTAAAGAAAAAAAGAACTACTGATAATGATAAACTTTTTCTTGAGTTGGAAAATGGAAAGTTTGCTGAATTGGATAATAAAGGGGATTTTTTTGTAAAAACTATAAATGGTGAAGGCGAAATAAAAACTTTTGATGATAAATCCCTAGAAGAGAGAATGCAATCTGCACAAATCAATGCAAAAGAAAATGCTTTTGGTGCTGTGAAAAATCAAAAAGAATTGGGTCTTACAACAGAAGCTAAAACATTAGCTGGTTTGTCGAAAGTAAGGATTAAAAATTGTAGTTTGCTCGCTGGAGATAAGAGTAAACCTAAATCTGAAAATGATCCTGTAAAAAATTTGGAAGGTGTCCAAGTCGATGAATCCCAATTTGGTTCTCTTGATTGCGTTGCTGGAAGACCAAGAAAAAATATAAGTAAGATTATTTTACATGATGCAAGTGTAGATGGTGCACAAAGTTTGGTGATAATGTGGCTTTCAGGCTCCAAAGCTTCTTCTCATTATTTTATAGATAAGAATGGAGTAATATTCCCATTAATGGATGAGAGACTTGTCGCAGGGCATGCCGGATGTAGTCAATTCAAGACTGATGAGAAGACAGGGGAGGTTAAAGTAAATATTGCTTGTATTAGTCCTAATACTAACTTCATTTCTATTGGTATAGATTTGCAATCGGTTAATGGGTTAAATCCAGAAGATTCTAAGCAGAATTGGTATACTGATGCCCAACTTAAATCTTTGAGGATATTACTTAGTGATATTACTAATAGAAATGGTATACCTTATGATGATGAACATATTGAAGGCCATTTCCAAGTTTATGCTGGTCATGGTGATCCTATGATGAACCAATATTGCCCAAAAGGTCATTGGGTAGGTGGCAAAATTGGATGTAAACCATGGTATAATTACAAAACTAATTTTGATTGGGCTGCTATAGGACTCAATCCAGATGCACATCAAATACGAACAGCTGATTATTTGAAACTACAAGCACAGCAAGCTGGTCTCTTTGATAAAGCACTTGCCCTAAATGAAGCAAAAAGTAAATTACCTGCCAGAGCTTAGGAATCTCTTTATTATTACTCTAAATTCTTAAAATAAAAAATTAAAGAAGAATACTTCTTTCACTTGTTTCTTTTGCTTTTCCTAGCTTATCACTTAAGTCTTGTAAGTGAGGCCACATTGCATCAGCTTGCATAGTATTTAATCCTATATCTTTCATTACCCTTCTGTAATCTGCTGCCCCTAGTTTGAAACCTGTCTCTACACCGTATACTAAAAAAGTATTTGATTCTACTCGTTTTTCTTGTATATATCCTTCAAGAATTTTTCCATGTTGGGGATATTGACTTTTAAACTCTTCAATTCCTTCTCTTATTGTTCTTGCTGCTTTTTCATCTTCTCTTGTTTCAACACGTGCAAAGAATCTTTCATCTTCTTCGTCCCCTGTGATGTATTGAGTGGCTTCTTTTGCAAATCCATCTCTTCTTCGTTTTGTTTTTTGTCCTAAACTTGACAGTGGTTTTGATAATATATCACATGCTACCAAATTTCTTATTTGTGTTTCCAATTCAGTTCTATAAACCATTTCTATATCTCCTGCCTTACTGGCATTATTAGAGAATATCCTTATATTGAATAAAAAGTGTGGTGATAATTGTTACCACAAGTATTAAATAATTGTTTTTATGATTAATATTATGGATAAAGCTATGGAAATTTTTGGTTTAACAAGTGCAGAAGCACATATTTACTCTGTTCTTTTAAAAATAGGTCCTAATACTGCAGGAATACTTGCTAAAAAAGCTGGAGTACATAGAAGAACGGCATATGATTTAATTTCTAGACTAATTGAGAAAGGATTGATTAGCTACATTCTTCAAAATAATAAAAGGATATTTACGCCTGTGGATCCTGATAACCTAATGACAATTATTAAAGAAAAAGAAGAAGCTCTTAGGGAGTTGTTGCCAGAATTAAAGAAAAAATATACGATGTCTATAACGAAGCAAGAGACATTATTCTTTAAAGGGAAAAATGCGTTGAAGACAATATTTGAAGATCAATTAAATACCAGAAAAGAGATTAAAGTTCTTGGTGCTTCTCCGGTTGCTTATGAAATGATGAAATATTATATACATTGGTTTAATAAGAAAAGAGAAAAAGAAAAAATCAATATGAAACTTATTTATATTGAAAAATATAAGAAGAAGATTCCTTTGAAATTTACTCAAGTAAGATATTTACCAGATTCTTTTCATAATCCAGCTGCAATTAATATTTATGGTGACAAAGTTGCTATAATTCATTGGAGTAAGGACCAACCATTTGCAATTCTAATAAATCAGCAGGAAATTGCTAAAGGTTATGAGAATCAGTTTGAAGAATTATGGAAGATTGCTAAAAAATGATATGCGGGGAACAGGGTTCGAACCTGCGTAAGCACTAAGCTACTGGGTGTCTTAATATCCTAGCTTTTTAACCTTATTACACCTTTTTTGGATTTCCTAAGCCCAGCCCGTTTGGCCACTCCGGCATCCCCGCTTAAGAAAACAACAATCAAGAATCATTTAAATTACTTTCCATATTCTTGTTTATCAACATCTTTCAGCATTTGTTCAATTAATTTGTCAGCTTTTTTTTCATCTTTTACTTCTAAAGCTTTTATTGCTTCTTCTGCTTTTGTTGTATTCATTTCTATTTCACTTAACAAATCCATTACTTCACCCAAAGTTCTTGATCTAAATTCTCTGTCTTTATTATTTAATATACTTGTTAAAAGAAACTTAATTTCTAATATCAATGATCTTGCCATAAGAAAAATTATTAATTTACTATTATAAAAAACTTACTTAACTAGAATTCCGTTAATAGTTCCTTCTTGACCTGGTCTTGAAGTTACTCTTGCTTTACCTAATTTAGTTTCAACAACGCATCCTTTTGTAATAATATTTCTTCTCACATAGTGCCTGTTTGCGGGATTCTCAACTACAGTTGATATCTCTGTTTTTTGGTATTTTTTTGTTTTAGGATCTAGAACATTCATAGTATTATGCTGAAGAAGAACATCCCTTTTATTCCCACCTATTCCTCTTTTAACTTTTATTCTTTTTTCTCCAACCTTTGTTAATGTAGGTAGACCTGCCAGCTGTGATAGTTTTTTTACTAATTTATGATATTTACCACCAGACACTTTTTTTTGTGATCTTTTTTGTGATGTTGACATAAACTTTAGAAACCTGAAGTGTTTTATATAGTTTTTGTATTATTACTTTATATCTTAGAAAGGTTTAAATAGTTGGTGTCTAGACTATTTTTATGGAACCATTAAGGCCGTTAGATACTTTGAATGAGGCAAGAAATAAAAGTGTTATAGTCGAATTGAAGAACGGGAAACAGTATATTGGAAAGTTAAAATCTTTTGATATTCATGTTAATACAGTACTAGATGAGTGTGAAGAAATGGTTGATGGTTCTGTCAGCAGAAAGTTAGGAACTACTTTTATAAGAGGGGATACAATACTTTTTATTTCTTTAGCAAAGTAAAATGACAAAAGGAACACCTTCTATGGGTAAGAAGTCGGGGAAGAATGTTGCTATAAGGTGTAGAAGGTGTGGAAGTCCTTCATATCATAAGATTAAGTCTGTCTGTAGTGCTTGTGGCTTTGGGAAGTCAGCTAAACTTAGGCATTATACCTGGATGAAAAAGTAGAAAGTTTTTGTTTTTTTACGCTTGAATGTTGTAATCATTCTTAGATTTGGTTGAATTTTAATGATTTAAGGCTTAATTCTTTAAAGAATAATGTTTAAATATAAAGAACTTTAAGCATATATAAGAGTTGTGAAGTTATTTGGTGGTGGTTAAAATGGCTATGTTGACAAGAAAATGTCCAGAATGTGGTGGTTCTAATCTTAATGTTCAGAAGGATAGAGGTGAAGCTGTCTGTAGAGATTGTGGTCTTGTTATAGAAGACAAGATGATTGATTTTGGTCAGGAATGGAGAGAGTTTGATGACGACCAGGCTGCTAAGAGAAGAAGAACTGGTGCTCCTATGACATTTACTAAACATGATCAAGGACTTTCTACTGATGTTGGACAAAAAGGTGATATTTATCAATTAGGAACTAAAGGAAAGAATAAATTCTTTAGGTTAAGAAAATGGCAGCATAGAATTAGTACTGCTATTGAAAGAAATTTGAAATTAGCTCTTGCTGAATTGAAAAGAGTTTCTTCTTATTTAAAATTACCAAGATCAGTTGAAGAGGAAGCTGCTAGAATCTATACTATGGCTGTTCAAAAAGGATTAGTTAGAGGTAGATCAATGGAGTCTGTAGTTGCAGGTGCTCTTTATGCTTCTTGTAGAAGGCATGAAGTGCCTAGAACACTTGATGAGTTATCTGAAGCTTCTGGAATTGATAAGAAAGAAGTAGGAAGAACTTATAGATTTATTACAAGAGAATTAGGTATTAGAATTTTACCTTCAAATCCAGTAGATTATTTACCTAGATTTGTTTCTGCTTTGAAATTATCTGCTGATACACAGTCAAAAGCTGTTGAAATCTTGCAGAAAGCTAGAGAAGCTGAGTTGACTTCAGGTAGAGGACCAACTGGAATTGCAGCTGCTTCATTATATGTTGCTGCTCTTATGAATAATGAGAAAAGAACACAAAGAGAAGTTGCTGATGTTGCAGGTGTGACTGAAGTTACTATAAGAAATAGATATAAAGAATTATTGAAAGAATTGAATTTAAAAGAGAAGATTAAAAAGAAATTAAGAGAAGAAGGCCTTGAAGAAGAGGTTGAGGAGTTAGAGTAAAATGGTAAAAAGTTTAGAAACAACAAAAGCTGATGATGATTACCATCAACTAAGACATCGAGGAGAAAAATATTTAGTGCCTTATACAGAAATTGTTGCATTCAATCCCGAAACTGATTATTTTAGGGGTGTTTATTTAGTAACTGGAGAAGTTAATATTGGAAGAAGATTACTAGTTAGAGAAGTTACTGATGTTAGCCTTTTGGAAGCAATAACTGAAACTTGGGAAAATGGGGAATTAGATGATGAAGTTTCTCGCCACGACGTTGTTCCTCTTTGAAGAAGAGGTTGAGGAGTTAGAGTAAAAATGGATACTAAGTATATAGAAACAGATTATGGAAGTGTTAGGATTCAAAAAAATAGTGAAGCTGTATATATTTTTAATTGGTATAAACCAAATGGGGATCATTATGAAATATGTTTGGATAGAATTCCTTTATCACCTAAAGTGACAGTTGCATTATTTAGAAAAGGTTCTCCTAGAGATAATTTGAATTTAACTGGAGATCATTTATTACCTTTAAACCAAGCTGTTTCTAAATTGAGTGGAGACCTTCATAGAGAATTGAGTGATGCTTTAGCAATAATGCAACATAAAGTTAACTCTGATAGAGAACACTATAGAAATTGTCCTGGTTGTTCTTGGTGAAGATTTGTGTGGAAAATTATATAGGTAACTTTAAATATCATTATTATTCTTATTTTCTTTAATGGTTGAGAAGAAAAAAACAGTTAAGAAAGCAGTTAAACCTGTTCTAAAGAAAGAAGTTAAAACTGTGCAAGTTAAACAAGAAAAAACAGTTAAGACTGCGTCGCCTAAACAAAGGGATTATTCTGGCACTTTGATGGATTCTTTTAAATTAGTAAAAAGTAATTTAACTTTATTATTACCTGATGTTTTATTTAGTCTTATTGCACTTGCTATCTTAGGTGGAATGCTTAAGTTAGTGGGGCTTTATAGTTTTGTAGTTGAGAATTTTGGATTAACTGGAGAAGCATTGAAAACAGCTCTTCAAACATATTTGACTAATATACAGATTAACCCATTTATGATTTCAACTATTCTGTTAGCTTTGTTATTAATAGCAATCCTTAAAGTTTTTGCAGATTGTACTGTTTATGGTATGATAGCTTCTGTTTTGAAAGGAGGAAAAGTTGATTTTGTTGCTGGTTTGAAGAATTCTAAAAGTTTCTTCTGGAGATATCTTGGCGTTGCTATTTTAGGATTGATTCCAGTTGCTATTTTATTTACAGTTATGTTTACTATAATCTTATCATGGCCAATAGGGACAATAGTTGGGCTTTTATTATTGATTTTATTTGTGTTTTTAATATTAGTATTTACATTCCTGCTTCCAGTTTTATTCTTGGATAATAAAGGCGTGAAAGAGACTTTTTCAAGATCTTATAATTTCTTTATGAATAATAAGTGGCATGTGATTAAGTTAATTTTAATTATGTTTTTATTTAGTACACTTATAGGTGTTGTTCTTGATTCAATAGGAAAGGTAGTTGCTTCGATAGCTATACTTCTTGGAATCTATGAAGTTATTAGATTATTATTATCTTTGTTTGTAGAAGTCTGGTTAAATGTTTTCTTGTTTAAAAATTATTAAATTCCATTAAATCTTTTGCACATTCAACGTTCTTAAAAATAGATTTAGCTTCCTTTAGAATTTGATCTGTATTTTTATATCTTTGTGAAAAGTGTGTTAATATTAATTTTTTTACTTTTGCTTTCTTTGCTATTTCTGCTGCCTGCTTTGCTGTTAAATGTTTAACTTCCTTTGCCATCTCTTTTTCAGTTTCTGCAAATGTCGCTTCACAAACTAATAAGTCAGAATCCTTGGCTAATTCAACTGCTTCTTTACATAATCCTGTATCAATTAAAAATGTAATTTTCTTCCCATGGACTAATGTAGTTGCATCCTTTGCTTTTATTTTCTTCCCTTTATATTCTATGTCTTTACCCTGTTGTAAATCTCCTAATAAAGGATGCTGTGCTAACCCAAATTTTTTTAAATAATTTAAATTTATTTTTCTCTTATCTGCTTCTATGAAAGAATATCCTAAACAAGGTGCTGAATGATTTAATGGAATACATTCTAATCTGAATTTATCTGAACTAAAAAAAACACCTTTATTTAGTTCAGTGACTTGAATATCTATCTTCTCATTAAAGATAGATGAGTTCATTAAGTTGTTAAAGTATTTCTTAGAATCTTTTGGACCATAAATCTCCAATCGCTTTTCATATGCACTTGAACCTAATGTCCTTATTAAACCACCTAAACCTAATACATGATCCCCGTGAAAATGTGTTAATAAGATTTTTGTGATTTTAGTATTTTTTAAACCTTTTATTCTCATTTGTCTTTGAGTACCTTCCCCACAATCAATCATTATATTTTCATTCTCATAACTAAGTAAGATTCCAGAAACGTTTCTTTCCTTTGTAGGTTGAGTTGCTGCTGTTCCTAAAAATGTTACTGCTACCATAATATAACTTAAAATACAAGAATTTAAAAAGGTTTTTGTATTGTTATTTATTATGGCTAAGAAACTTAATGAAGAAGTAGAGGCTAGTAAGGCTATTTTTGTTGGAGATCATGTAATTGCTGAAAGCAATGATATAACTAGAGATCTCTATGACAAGACTAGATATGGTGAACCTATCGATGATAAAAAATTTCAGTATGCATTGATCGAAGCTTTAGTTCTTGTTGAAAGAGGAAAATTTATTTTAGAAGATGCAAAAGGAAAAGAATTAACTTTTGAGGCTTTTATTAAAAAAGCTTCTAAACTTGAACCTAATTTCTGGGTGAGGTATTGTGTTTATAGCGATTTAAGGAAGAGGGGATATATTGTAAAGACTGCCTTGAAGTTTGGTGCTGACTTTAGAGTTTATGAAAGAGGAGTAAAACCTGGTGATGATCATGCTAAATGGGTTGTATTCCCTGTGTCAGAGACTGATACACTTACTTGGTATGAATATGCTGCTAAAAATAGAGTTGCTCATTCAACAAGGAAAAGACTTTTGTTAGCAATTGTAGATGCAGAAGGTCAGGTTACCTTTTATGAATGCCATTGGTTAAGACCTTGAATCTGTATTCTGTAATAGATAGAATTTGATCAAGCGAAATATTATAAATCTTTGATTTCTGTTAGGTACTATGGTTGAATTAAGGGATAGGGTTTTTGAATTTATTCAGGCTAATGGCCCAGTAATACCTATACAAATTGCAAAATTCCTGAATAGTGATACTTTTCTTGGTTCTGCTGTCCTAGGGGAATTATTAGCTATTAAAAAAGTAAAGCTAACACATGCTGCTGTCGGTGGTTCTCGAGTTTATTATATATCTGGACAGGAAGCTGCTGTTGGAGATAAATTATATCCACATTTAAAATCTGTTGAACGTGATGCTTTTGATATCTTAAAACAATATAAAGTAGTTAGAGATAAGGACATGCAATCCTGGTGTAGAGTTGCTCTAAGAGATTTGAAGGATTTTGCATTTCCTTTGAATGTTACTCTTGAGAATAAAAATGAGATTTTTTGGAGATTTCATCTTGTTACTGACACTGAAGCAGAAGAAATATTACAGCAAAGGTTTGGTACTATTGAAGAGAAACCAAAAGAGGAAAAAATTGTTACAGAATTTACAGTCTCTGAAGAACCAATTCAAGAAATTTTTGTTAAAGAAATTCCAGTTCAAGAATCCTTTGTTATGAAAGAAATAATAGAAAAGCCAAAAGAGGTACAGGGAAAGTTAACTGAAGTTAAACCTCTTAAAGAAAAGAAGACTCTACAAGATTTTAGCGGTGGATTTTATGATAAAGTAAAACAGTTTTTTACTGCTAATAATATAACTATAACTGAGGAAAAAATGATTAAGAAAAACAAAGAATTTGATTTTGTTGTTAATGTACCATCTAATGTTGGCGTGTTGAAAATGTATGTTAAAGCAAATAGTAAAAAGGCGTTAAATGATAATGACCTTACCCTTGCTTATGCTGAGGCTCAACAGAAGAGAATAACTGCTTTATTTTTAGGCGGTGGAAAGTTAACTAAAAAAGCTGAAGAAGTTATTAATTCTAAGTTTAGTGGTCAGTTGATTTTTAAAAAGATATAACTGAGTGATAATGCTGTCATAACTAATAATATAATTGATTCGTTGTCAACCATTTTTTTAGTTTCTATATTTGTTATTTTACTACATTTAAATTCAGGAAATAATCGAAACATTAATGAATAAAGGATTTTCATTGATTCATCTACTTCTTTTTCCGCTATTGATTTGTCTTTTCTCTTTAACCATACCCACCAGTCTTTTTCATTTTTAGTAGCTTCTTTTAAATCTTCCATGTCTATGTTATAGTTTTGACATTCTGTCTTTGGCTGGTAATATTGAACTTGGTCTTCAAACCAGGAATGAAGTTTATAGTTTTCTTCTTTAATATTATGGGGTGCAGCGTATGCATCTGAGATATAATGAGTTATTATCCCAAAGTTATAACTTGTTAAGTTTTTTAAATAATATTTTGTTTTTTCCAAAGAATAAGGATAATGATGGTTTTTAAAATCTTTAAATTTAGCATCTGGTGCTATTGATCCTTCTTTCATTTCTGTTAAGTTGAATTTTTCTTGAAGATCGTTTGGCATTGAGAAATATAATGTTTCGGCAATAGTCTCGTGAGTATTAGCTTTCCATCCTGAAATTAAAAGTAGTATTATAATTATTGTTGTTGTTTTCATTTTCTTAGCCCTAGGGACGGGACTTTCAAGTCGCCGTGAGGAACCCTTTTTGAACCTGTGTGACACGGTAAAGTGTTATTTGGTATCAACTAAGTGCTTTGGCCACTTTGGCCATTTTTCTTTTAGAATATTAAAGAGATCAAAGTTAATATGCGTTTACCACAAAAATCCGAAAAAAACTACAGAATTATCATTCTAGAGTAAGAAACAGTAAGCTTTAAAAAGATTAGGAGATTCACCTTTTATATGGGAAGAATAGGAAACGTATTGGTTAAGAGAACTGGTCGTGAGTTATTTGAAGAAGATGGCGATAAATTTACTACAGATTTTAATCATAACAAGAAAGTTGTCTCTGAATTAAGAGATATATATTCTGCAAAATTAAGAAATCTTATCGCTGGTTTAGTTACTAGATTTAAGAGAAGACAGGAAAAACGAAATCCTACAAATATACAATCTTAATGATAATTGTAGATAAGGAGGATGACTAAGATGACTGAAGAACAACATAAGAATAAAATAGATTTGCATGAAGTGTTTATAGGTGATAAACCTTTTATGAATTATGTGACAGGGGTTGTAATGCAGTTTACAACACAAGGTGCAGATAAAGTTGTAGTGAAAGCCAGGGGAAAATTTATTTCTAAAGCTGTAGATATAGTTGAAGTTGCAACCAAAAGATTCTTAGAAGGTGCTGTTGCTATATCCAATATAAAGACAGATTCTGAAGATTTTGAGAATCAAGAAGGTAAAAATGTTAGAGTTTCTACAATAGAATTAGAAATTAAAAGGCAATAGATAGATTTATATATAATTTTTTATTATTCTTTAATATGGGTTTGTTTGATTTTTTGTTAACAAGAAAAGTTAAGAAATTAGCTGCTTATTTACTTTCTACATTTACCCTTATGCAAGCGCAAGGCAGACAGGCTTATGCACAGCCAATGCCAGAAGGTTTTAGTGCGGAAACTTTGATAAGTTTTACTGAAGTTGTTGAATTTGGAAGAGATTGGATGAATAATCAAACTGACTCTGCCAAAAGGAAAAAGTTTGTGCAAGTTGCAATTGATAGCGTGAAAAGATTCGGAGAAACTGCAAAAAAGTCTGATAATGTTGATGCTGTGAGAATTGCTGGTGGAATGGCTGAGGCTGTTGTTAAGATATTAAAAGAAGGTATTAATGGAAATAATTTACATGAATTAGTTTCACTTGTAGAAGAAGCTGGAGAAAGGGGTTATATTAAAAAAGCAGATCTCGATAAATTTAGGGGTAATGTTTCTAAAGCTTTAAGGACTGAGGTTTCTGATAGAGAATTGTTAGTAATTAGAGTAAGACAGATTGTTGATAATGCTGGAAGTCAGTTACTTACTATTTCTCCCGCTAATATCCAGCTGGGATTAAGTGGGTTTAAGATTGGAGGTAAGGAATATAACTTTCAGATTACTAAAGAGGGATTAGTAATGAAGACTGCTGGAAGACCTAATATTATGCTCCTTACTATGGATCAACTTGTCCAGGTTAAGAGTTCTGTTGGAAATACTAAAAATATTAATCTAGCACTAACTGCAATGAAAGCTAGGTTGTGGAATTATGTGCAAGCTACTTTAGAAAGAGAGCATGTAATATAGAAAGTTTTATAAGAAATCAATTCTTTTAGAATCAATATAAAAAGAGGGGTAATTAAGTGATGTTTTTACTAAGAAATTTGCCAACAGATGTAATATTTGGATTAGGGCTGATGATTATAATTGCTACTGTGTTTGCTTTTATTGCTAGATTGTTTAAACAACCATTGATTCCTGCATATGTTCTTACAGGTGTTTTATTAGGTCCACTTGTCTTTGGCGTTCTAGGCGATATTGACTTTATGAAGACATTAAGCCAGCTCGGAATTGCATTTCTTCTTTTTGTTGTTGGTCTCGATATTGATCTTAAAAAATTAAAAGAAGTAGGCTTAGTAGCTATTGTTGGTGGAATAGTACAAGTCCTTGTTATATTTGCTATTGGCTTTTATGTTGCTTCTGCACTCGGATTTTCAAATGAAATGGCTTTACTTCTTGGAGTTGCAATTGCATTCAGTAGTACAATGATTGTAGTTAAGTTACTTTCTGATATGAACAGTTTAGATACTTTGCATGGAAGAATTATACTGGGTATTTTGTTAATGCAGGACTTTATTGCAATGTTAATTATCCCTTTATTTTTGGAAAAGGTCCCTTCTGTTAGTGCTTCTATTTTTATTATAATTATAATAAAGATTCTTTTAATGGTACTGATAGCTCTTTTGTGCTATATGTTTTTGTTTCCAAGATTGTTTAGGTTTGCAGCAATGTCAAAAGAACTACTTTTCTTAGCTTCTATTACTGCTTGTTTCTTGTTTGTTATATTGGCTATGGTACTAAATGTATTTGTCGCTCTTGGTGCTTTTATTGTTGGAATTACTATAGGTAACCTGCCTTATAGTGTTGATGTTAAAGGAAGAATTGAGCCTTTGAAGGATTTTTTTGCTACAATATTTTTTGTTTCTTTAGGTGCACAGCTTGTATTTGCAGGGCTTGGACAGTTTGTTGAATTACTTTTGATATTTTTAGCTTTGACTTTAATTGTTAAACCTGTTGTTGTATTTTTGATACTTTCTGTTTTTGGATATTCATCACAGGTTTCTTTTTTAAGTGCAGCTTCTCTTGCACAGGTGAGTGAATTTTCATTAATTCTTGTCGGCAGTGGTTTAATTTATGGAAATGTAAGTCAAGAGATATTTTCTTTAGTTGTTATGCTGACTATTATTTCTATGATACTTACTTCCTATATTATGAAGCATATGCATACACTATATGCGTTACAAAGTGGATTTTTGGTTTACTTTGAGAAATTGGCTATAGGATCAAGAAAAAAACTAGAATATGGCACTAAACAGGGGAGAAAAAATATTATATTGATAGGTTCAAGTAGAATGGGCATGATATTTACTGAAACACTTAGGAAATTACATCAAAATCTTATAGTTATTGATAATAACCCCGAAGTCATAAGGAACTTAATTGAAAAGAAGATCTCTTGTTCGTATGGAGATGCTACTAGTAGAACTGTTTTAGATAATTTAGATTTGAAGAATATTAAGATATTGATTTCAACTATTCCTAGTTATGAAGAGAACCAGTTTATTTTAAATTATGTGAAAAGTATTAATCCCAATATTACAATGATTGTTACTGCTAATTATATTAGGGATTGTTTTAGACTTTATGATCTTGGTGCTGATTATGTAATTGTACCAAGAATAATTTCTGGAGAAAGAATATCTGAGATATTACCTAATATTGTAAAAAGTAGAAAAGAACTTGTAGCTCTAAGACATCAACATTTACAGTACATGGAAGAATTAATTGCTTTAGGTTTACAGTAATCTTATCTTTCTTACTTTTTCTTTAATATACTCTTTTTGGATTAATTCTTTTATTAATTCTTTTGCATGAGTATGTTTCTTTTCTAGAATTGTGTAAACTCTATTACCTTCTTTGTTAACCTTCTTGTATTTTTCATTGAATTTATTAACGTCTTCTTTTTTGCTTAAAGGAGGACCGTAATGTTTGTATTCTTTTGGAATTACTTGATTCTTGAGATTGAAGTAGATTAATGTTGGTTTTTTCTCTTTGAAGTATATATCACTGTCTTCTATCTTAAAACCATAATCTTCAAGTTCTTTTGATATAAATTCATAACATTTTATTATTTTTGTTGCTACTATATCTTTTTTACCATCTTTAGGCCAGACTTCTATAACTATGTTTTTATCCTTTAGTGTTTTTATCTCTATTTCCTTTATTTTAAAGAATTCTCCTGAAGGTTTTTTTATGTATTCTTTTGCTGCTTGAATGAATTTATTGATTTTTTCTTTTGATAATGCAGCAGCAGCATTTCTATTTTCTTCTGTTGGATCTATAATTACTAAATGTGATAGTTTTGATTCGTTTAGCTTTGGAGTTTTTTTCATGAATTTAATTACCGTCCCTTCTTTCCATTTAGGAGCTGCTTTTAGAACCTTCTCAAATGATTTATAATATCCTATTAATAATTCCAAGGTGTAACCTGAGAATCCATGAATGTGTGTTTCAGCACCGTAAACTCTTTGAGCTTTGCAAAATTGTTTTAATAATCTTACCTCATCCCTTTGTTTATCATCTAGATGATTTTTTACCCAATCTACATGGAATGGTGAACAATCTGTTATATTCTTCGCTTCTTGTGTTGATTTAATATCTAATATAGGGATAACTTCAAATTTTAGGAATAATCTTCTTACTTGAAAGTAATCTCTTGAACCATGAACCCTTGATACTTTTGAGAAATTCTTTTCTAATAGTTTTTCTAATTTGTCTGAAATGTTATGCTCTGTTTTGAACTTTACAAAAATATCTATATCATGATCTCCTTTAAGCCATGTCCCTTTTGCTGTTGAACCACCTAGTATAGGTATGGTCTGTTCGGTTTTTAACTTATTTAGAAAATTATGCGTCAATTTTTTGATTATATATGATTCTACTTTAGATGGTTTTATCTTCTTTAGGATTTTTTCCATGTTTAAGTTTCTTGTTTTTTGGTATATATAGGTTTCTTTTTATATATTCAAAAGGTTTTTATATAAGAAATAAGATAGATTTGATTATGGTATTTAAAAAAGAAGGTGCAGTAAAAGTAAGTTCTGAGAATGATACTAAGAGGTTGATTCAAAGTATGGAAAGCCTTACAGATCGGGTTGATAAATTAATTAGTTTGTTTGAAGAGGCATCAAAGCATGTTTCTGATGCTGAATCTACAGAATCTAAGGTAGCTTCTTTGGCTAATAAGCTAGACGCTTTAATAGAACAGAATAAGGCAATTGCTAAAGGCCTTATGCTTCTAGAGAAATATGTGCGTGGAAGATCTAGGTTAGAGGGTACTTCACCAGGTGGGTCTCCTGTTTCTGAATTCGGTGGAATATAATGATGGAAGAGCTGAAATTCATTGTAAATGATTTTGAAGCTTATGATAAACCCGAATTAGATAAGGTAATGAGTGCTGTTACTCAGAAACCAAAAACTTGGATGCCTAAAGCAATGTTCTTGAAAAGTTATTTTTACTCTGTTGTAAAATCTTATCCTATTGTTGCTAAGAAGTGGGAAGACGAAAGATTGAAGAGAGAATCTCCTGAAAATAGAAAGAAAGAACTTGAAGAAAAAAAGAAAAAACTTGTAGAAAAACTTGAACAGTTAAAAAAAGATCATGAAGAATTTGTTTCAGAAATCCCTGTACAGGAAGAAACTAAAGAAGATAATCACACAATTGATGAGAGTGTGTTTAATGAATTACCTAGTACTGAACCATTACCACCTGATATTAGTTAGGTTTGAAGTTTTCTCCTAGAAATCCTTCTGTTTTTAGTTCACCTGTTATGTAGGATACATGTTTGTTTTCTACTCCAAACTTATTTTCTAATTCTTCAATAAACTTCTCTGTTTCTAGAAATTCATGTGCAATTATTTCAATACTAAAGTCATAACCATTATTTACTTTGAAAACGTTGTTTACTGACTTTTGTTTTATTATATATTCCTGGAATGCGTTCTTTTTTTCATTATTTATTTTTAATAAAACATAAGCACGTGCACTATATCCTAATTTTTGATAGTCTAAAATACTTGTATATCTCTTTATTATACCTTTTTCATAATTTTTTAACTTTTCATACAATGTAGTTATAGGAATTTTTGTATTCTTACTTAATTCCTTTAATGTTTTCCTAGAGTTCTGCCTTAAACTCGACAGTATTAGGAACTCTTTTTCTGTTAATGCCACCATAATCACCTCATTGATTAATATGCCATTCTTTATTTATATATATTAAGCTTATAATTTATAATGTGTTATATAACTTTTTATTAGGCTGCATTTTGCAATTCTTCTAATCCTCTTTCTAGATTCCCATATTTTCTTCTGAACCTATTATAATAAAGTGGGAATTCTTCTTTTATCCTTTCTAAGCAGTATAATGAAGCTTCCAGCATATCTTTTCTATATTTACTTTTTTCTTTCCTTTCTGATAACTTTTTTAATAATTCTAATGTTCTTGATATAGTGCTATTATATGTTGCAAGAATATATACTGCTTCCACCTCTTTGATATTTCCTTCTCTTTTATTTTTAGGTATTATTGTATCTTTTAATAGATTAATTTTCCTTTCTAAATCATTATCTTGAAATAATCTTTTGTGGAATAAGAAAACTGCCCATTCTGTTGTAATAGGGGTGAGTTCAGTTACTTCTGTGTCTATGATATAATATTTGCCATATCTGTTTGTTTCTTCATCGTAGAACTTTTCATCTACAAGGAAATTCCATGGATGTGGATCTTTTTTTACTACTCTTTCTACATCTCCTTGAGAGACAATTAATGGTTCTAAATTATCTCTGATTAAGCTTGCTATGAATTCATCTGGATAACTTTCAAATGCTGTTTTTATAGATTCTTCTAAGTCTCTTTCTGGTTTTGTTTTTATTTTTCTAGTTACTTTGTGTACTTTTGCTAGAATTTCAATTATTTTATCTAAGTGTTTATCAGTGTCTTCGATTTCTGCTAAAGTAGGATGCAGTTCTCTTTCCATTACATAGAAATCTTCAACTACTGCTATTGGTGTGTATGTATCTACTGATAAGTCTTCTCTGAAATGCCTCCTTATTAGTAATGCAGTTTCTAATTCTCTTTCTAGATTTTCTCCTTTTTTTATAATAATCTCTTTTCCTAATAGAGGGTGTTTTATTTTGTAGATCTTATTTTTTGATTCTTTATCCCTCTCTTCTTCTATCCCTTCTTGGGAAATAATATCACCTATTACAGCTCTTAGTTCTTTTTCTGCCTTTACCTTATTTCTTTTTTGTAGGACTCTCGCGTAAAGATATCTTGAAGGTATATCATTCTCTTCTTTCAGAAGTTCAGCTGCTTCTTTCCACCTGCAATTTGCAATATAGAAAACTGCATCTGTGATATTATCATTTGTTCTAAGGTTAATTGATCCTAAACCTAATTTATCTCTTAAGAACTCAGATGATGTTTCATTTATGTTTTCTCTAAATATCTCTCTTGCTACTTCTAATGATGCTGCATCGCTAATTGATTTATACTTTTCTTCTTTTGTCTCATTAAAATATTTTCTGGAAATTCTGGATAGTTTTGCAAGCTGTTTTACTTTGTGTTTTTGAGAAATTGATTTCTTTATTTTTTCTTCCTGTATCTCAATAACTCTTTCTCTATCTTTTCTGTATCTTATTTGATCTATAGAAAGTTGAATTGCTTCTATTGTTTCTCTTTGAGAAATTGCTTTTACTGTTGTTGCTATGAATTCTGCTCCTATAAATGATGCAAGTGTATTTATTCCTACATAGAACAATCCTTTTTTTCTATCTCCCTCTGAGTTATTTATAGTTTCTAATAATGAGTGAAATTTGTAATATGCATATGCTGAAGCTATTAGTAATGGATTTGTGAAAGTGTCTACTATTGTTCTATGCTTTCTTTTTTTGATTATCTGAAGATATCTTCCTGTTCTTAGAGCTGCTGTTGTAAGTATTGAGGCCAAAGATGAAATTAATAATTTGTCATTTAATGTATTTATATCAACAAATTCTAACTCTTCTGCTTTTGAAAATATTATAGAACCTGCTAATAATCCTGTTATGTCTTCATTATCTAAAAACCAATTGTAGATCCTATTATGAATAGAAGAACCTCTTGTCATAAAAATACTACGTCGGCCATTTAAATAATCTCCAATAGTTTTAATTATTTTATAACCAGGGTATAAACCTAGAATCCCTGTTCCAATAATAGGAAATGGATCGTTAGAATGTGGTGTAGTTCTTAAAATTTCATCAATTATTCTTGTTAATGATGCTGACAAACCTCCTAATGGAGAAGAAATTACTGGATGATCAAATACAAAATCAGAAATTTTAACTAAATTTGATTTATTTTCTAAATTTTCTATCCTCTCTTCTAAATTTTTTGTCATCAAATTTGTTTTTTCTATTGCTTTTTAACCTTATATGAAGAAAAATTTCTATTTTTTATTATTCTTTTGGAGAATATTTTTTATTTTTATACAAAAATCATGAAAACGAAAGATATTTAAATGATTTATTCAATAAAATATATAACAAAACAATCATGTTTATCGAAAAGGGAGGTGATATCGATGGCAGCTAAGAAAAAGAAAGCAGCTAAGAAAACAGCAACTAAGAAGAAAGCAGTTAGGCGAAAGAAATAAGTTAATTTCTTCTTTTTATTTTTTTATTTTTTTATAAATTCTTGGGTTTTTTATTCATAAGCTTTATATGCTTTTCTGAGATCTCATTTTAATGGCTAATAAGAAGTTTATTGTTGGAAGACATTTTATTAATAGTGAAGAAACTTTTAAAACATTTCAAGATATCGTGCGTAATATTAATTCTGCAGTTAACATTTATATGTCTAAGGTTTTACTTGGAACCAGAGATTGGAATATTAAATTTGGTTTGAAATTAACTGTTGATGAGGATAAAGTTACTCCCGAATTAAGAGAAAGAATTCATGATGAAATGAAGTTTCTACCAGATGATTTATGGGTCTTATATGATCCTAAAGATAGGGGTGCTGGAACTAGTTATCAACAGGTTGCGTTTAATCCTACTTTCTTTGCAGATAAAAATGATGAACCAACTACTTTGATTTATGCTGATTTTGATCAATTTGTATTTGATACTGAAGAAGGATTAGAAGCTGCTTTATCTTTAGCTGATAAAACTGAAAAAGATAGTTACTTACATGGAATTGGTTCTAGAAATGTTCCTGTTGTTTTAGCGACTAATGAAAGAAATAGTAATTTAAGAATTATCCATGAATTATTTCATTCTTTAACTATTGGAAGTAGTAGGTTAAGAGTTAGAAATCCCCCAGAAGGAGTTACTCCTGCTTATGCTGACATTGGTGAAAGTACTACAGGATTTTATGTTTTTAATACTGTACCTCCAAGATATTTAGATTTAGCTGCTGCTGTTGCTTGTGCTTCACAATTTGCTAATATGAGAGGATTTGCAACAGATTATTTTACTGCAATTAAAGCTGCTCAATTAGGAAGAGTTGCTACTGGTTATGTTGTCTCAAGACCAAATAAATTTTATGGAAAGAGAGACGAAGCTGAGGAATTTGAAGGTGTAAAAAGATTAATTGTAGGACAAACAGATGAATTATGCAAAATTAATATAAGACCTGAGTTGTATGCCGCTCTTGATCCAGAGATTGCTGGTACTAGTAATGTCAATAGAATTGCAGAATTCTATCCTAGAGAAGATGTCGAACTTGTTAGAGATCTTATGCTTGAGCAAGTTGAGAAAAGACATTAATTTTATTTTAAATGAAATTCTACAATGTCTCAATCTTTTAGAATATGATCCAATCCCATCTGCGCACCCTGATGTTTAACACTTTTCCCCCAGACTCTTGCAAATTTGAATTTAACTAGAAAATCTTTATGTACTTCTTCTGCTAAGTCTTCTACTGTTGCTGGAATTTTTAATGCTACTGGAGGAAAGTTGTGATCTTTACCTGGAGTTTTTGTGAATATATAAGTCAAATTTAGATTTTTCCATATTTCTTGTTTTAATAATTCTAATTTACAGAATTTAAATTTTGTTTTTGGTTTTCTAATTCCTTTATTTACTGTTACTATTGTTTTAATTCCTTTCATTTTATCTTGACCATCTTCTGTGCCACCTAACTGAATAAAACTGTTATAGTATTCTTCTTCTATAATCTTAATTTGTGCTGCTATAGGTTTTGTCCCATCTAATATTATGATTATCAAAGAAGCGTTCCTGACTGTTGCAAAATATTGAGGATATCTATCTTTGTCTGCACATCCTGGAAATATTGCAGGCATTTCTATTAACTGGATTTTTACTCCATTGTAATCCATTGATCCTACATCTGGCTCTTTTGTTGTGAATTCATATTCACTTATCCTAGGGTTTGCATTTGTTAATTGTTTTAATATAGTTGATTTACCTGAGTTTGTTATTCCTGTTATAACTACTTGTGCTGCTCCTTCTTTTTTTATGGTAAATGAATAACCTTTACTTTTCTGAGTACGCTCTTTGTCTATTTTCTCCCTTAATTTAGCTATTTTTGTTTTTATTTCTGCTCTTAATTTTTGTGAGGATTTATGATCAGGTGCCCCTTTGAGCATTTCCTCTAATGCTTTGATTTTCTCTGAATTAGTTTTAGCCTCGTTGAATCGTCCTTGAGCTTGATAATACTCTGGTCCTGCGTTTGTTGCCATACTTTAAGCCAATACTTTTAGAATATAAATGTTTTTAAGTTGCTGCTTTTTCTCTGTTTTATATGGGTTTTAAAAAACTTATTGTTAGTGGGCTTGTGGCATTTGTTTTAAATTGTGCTCCAACTGTTAATGTTAAAAAGAAAAACTATTTTGATATACCTGTCTCTCCATGCCCTAATTATACCACTTCTAGAATTGGTTATGCTGATTTACAAGTTGTTGCAGGATTATATAGTGGAACTATGAAAGTATCTAGGAAAGATGAAGGTGGATTTGATATTGTAGGTGTTTATAGTGAGGCTTATGCTGATGCTATCTTAATGGCTTGTATTGATGCTGATCATGATAGAGATAGATTGATTTCTGATTCAGAGGCTTTTAATTTAAGTATTGAAGTACAGGAAAGATATGCTTCAAAAAATGGTTACTGAATGATAATAATTCTTATAAATGATTTGCTTATATCAAAACCATGGTTAAAATAGGAGAAAAAGTTGAAGAATTTGAACTTCAGGCTTTTCACAATAATGAATCTAAAAAAGTAAAACTTTCTGATTATAAAGGGAAGTGGGTTGTTTTAGTATTTTATCCTGCAGATTTTACTTTTATTTGTCCAACTGAATTAGTTGAATTAGCTGATAATTATGATAATTTTAAAAAATTAAATGCTGAGATTTTAAGTGTAAGTACTGATACTGTTTTTGTCCATAAAGCATGGCATGATAATTCTCCTTCAATTAATAAAATTAAATATCCAATGTTGGCTGATCCAACTGGGAATCTTTGCAGAGAGTTTGGTACTTATATTGATGAAGAAGGTTTGTCATTAAGAGGTTCATTTATAATTGATCCTGAAGGAATCTTAAAAGCTTATGAGATTCATGATAATAGTATAGGTAGAAGTGCTCAAGAGTTATTGAGAAAATTGGAAGCTGCTAAATTTGTTAGAGAACATAAAGGTGAAGTTTGTCCTGCTTCATGGAAACCTGGGAGTAAAACTTTGAAACCTGGATTAGATTTAGTTGGAAAGATTTAAAAAGATTTAGAAAGATTTATATCCCTCTGAAATAATATTTAAAATATGTTTGGTTTTGGAATACATAGAATTAAGTTTGGTAAAAGGGAGGTTGTTGTTTCT
>CAZTRI010000023.1:0-26512 GCA_964616675.1 Candidatus Woesearchaeota archaeon | reverse complement strand
ATATCTATATCCTCCCTCTTCTGTTTTTTTCTTAATATCCTCAAAATATTCAAAAGCAAATACTACTAAAAGATCTGGGTTGTTTTTATTCAAATGTTCTTTTGGAAAAATTGGAATATGTGTTCCAGGAGTAAATTTGTTTTGTTTTAATTGACTGTCATCAATAATAAATTCAATAAGTTCCGGACCAATATTTCCAAGATTACAAATAGTTGCGACACGTGCCGGTGCTCCATAACCAGCAACAAGTAAACCTTCTTTCTTATATTCTTCTAGCTTCTGGCGAAATGCTGAAATATATTCATAAACCTTTTCTTTAAATTCTCCAAGTTTAGAAAGTACCTCTTTCTCTTCATTAAGAATCTCGGTCACTCGTTTAGTTGGTACCTTCCCACTTTCTTTTTTATGTGTATATACGCGAAGTGATCCTCCATGCGGTATCACATGTTCAACATCACTTACAACCATATTATGAAGAGCAAATAAATCTTTTAATGAACTAAGGGAATAATAAAATATACGATCAAGATAAAACCTTTCAAATTGAACATCACGTATAATATTTCCAATATATTCAACTTCAATGATAAATACTCCTTCATCTGTCATTACTGATTTTACATCCTCAATAAATTGATGAGGGTTTTCAAGGTGAGTAAAAACACTACTCGCAATTACAACATCTGGTTTACCATATTTTTCATGTATTTGTTTAACTGATTCTTGATTAAAAAAAGAAGTAATGGTTGTGAGTTCAGCATCATTTGCAATTTTTGATACATTAATAGAAGGTTCTATTCCTATAGCTTTAATTTTCATTTCCTTAAGTGGCTTAAGCAATATACCATCATTTGAACCAATATCCAACACAAATTTCGCTTCTTTCAATTCCTTTGCAAATTCTTCAAAATGTCTTACTAATCCTTGATTTACTGAAGATAAATAATAATAATCTTCAAACATTCTGTTACGAGACACAACAGTGTCTAACTGTACATTATTGCATTCAGTACAAAAAAGAACATTAAGAGGAAAGAAATCTTCTGTAGCAAATTGTTCTTTAGTTGGATATTTATTTGCTAGGGGCTGCTTCCCAAGATTTAAAAGTTCTATAGAACTCTCTTTAAAACATAAATCACATTTTCTTTTTTCAAATTCTTTTATCCCTGAAACAACATATTTTATTTCTTCTTCAGTTAATTCTGGAAACATAGGAATAGAAACAATTTCATTAGCTAACTTTTCTGTTACTGGAAAGTCTCCTTTTTTATATCCTAAATATTCAAATGCTTTCTGTAAATGAATAG
Organism: Candidatus Woesearchaeota archaeon; assembly: GCA_964616675.1. Taxonomy (GTDB): domain Archaea; phylum Nanobdellota; class Nanobdellia; order SCGC-AAA011-G17; family GW2011-AR18; genus CAZTRI01. Next base: position 25,205 of record CAZTRI010000023.1, on the reverse strand, counting down.
GAATAGGATAATGTATAACAGTTGAGATTCCTTTTTCAGTTAAAGTTTTTTGAAGTTCATCTCTTTTTTGAGATCTGATTACATAAAGATGATAGACATGTTTTGCATAGCTCATCTCTGCTGGTGTTTTTATTCCTGGCAATAGTTCATTGTATTTTTTTGCATGTTCTCTTCTCAATGAATTCCATTTATCTAAATGTTTCAATTTTAAATTAAGAATAACTGCCTGAATTGTATCCAATCTGCTTTTTGAACCTATAATCTCATGATAATACTTAATTTTAGATCCATCATTTCTTAATAATCTAACATAATTAGCAATCTCTTCGTTATCTGTAACTAATGCTCCACCATCACCAAAAGAACCTAAATTTTTTCCAGGATAAAAACTAAAACATCCTGTTTCTCCAATAGGAACTCTTTTGCCTTTGTATTCTGCTCCGTGTGATTGACAACAGTCTTCTATGACTTTTAAATTATGTTTTTTTGCAAGTGAGTAAATAGGATCTAGATCTGCACTTTGTCCGCATAAATGAATAGGAATAATTGCTTTAGTATTCTTTGTAATTGCTTTCTCAATTTTACTAACATCAATATTAAAACTTTCTTCATCAACATCAACAAATACAGGTTTAGCTCCAACTTTAGCTATTACCATGGCACTTGAAAAATAACTATTTGGCGCTGTGATAACTTCTCCACCTTCTATCCCATAAGCCCTTAATGCAAATTCTAAAGCATCAGTTCCAGAATTTAAAGCAACGCAGTATTTTTTATTACAAAATTTAGCAAAATTATTTTCAAACTCTTCTACAGCTTTACCCTGAATAAAATCTGCCCTATCTAAAACACCAGAGATTTCTTTTAATAATTCTTCCTTTAATATTTTTGTCTGTCTTTGCAGATCAACAAAGTTAACTTTCATCATAATGGTCGGAAATTAAATACAATATAAAAGCCTTTTTACTAAGTTTCGTTCTGAGGAGGTAGTAATTGATTTTTAATTAATTAATTAATCTTATATAATTTTGTTCTTTCTAAAACATATGAAAGATTTAACACTCTCAGACAGTCAAGTCTTTGAAATTATTCAAAAGGAAGGAAAAAGAATAAGGGAAGGATTAGAACTAATTCCAAGCGAGAATTATGTCAGTAAAGCTGTTCTTCAGGCTTTAGGGACATTTTTGAACTGTAAGTATTCTGAGGGTTATCCTAAAAAGAGATATTATGGTGGCAATAGATATGTTGATGAAGTTGAATTGTTAGCTATTGATAGGGCCAAAAGATTATTCAAGGTTCCACATGCAAATGTTCAGCCTTATTCTGGTAGTCCTGCAAATTTGGCTGTTTATTTTGCAACTTGTAAATTAGGAGAGGTTATTATGGGGCAGAATCTTCCTGACGGTGGGCATTTAACACATGGCTGGAAGGCAAGCATAACAGGAACTTATTTTAAAACAATTCCTTATCATGTTAAGAAAGATGGTTTTCTTGATATAGAAGAAATAAGATATTTAGCAGAAAAATACAAACCAAAATTAATCTGGGTTGGTGCAACTGCTTATGTTCGTGAGTTTCCATTTGAAGAATTGTCTAGAATTGCAGACAGTGTTGGTGCTTATTTAGCTGCAGATATTTCCCATATAGCAGGATTGGTTGTAGCAGGAGTACACAAAAGTCCGGTTGATTACGTTCACATTATTACAACTACAACACATAAAACATTACGTGGTCCTCGTGGTGCAATAATTATGGTTACAGAAAAAGGGCTAGTGAAAGATCCTGAACTTTCTGATAAAATTGACAAAGCTGTATTTCCAGGATTACAGGGTGGACCTCATGACAATCAGACAGCATCAATTGCAGTTGCTTTAATGGAAGCATCTACAGAAGAATTTAAAGAATATGCTGGACAAGTTGTTAAGAATTCTAAATCTTTAGCTGAAAGTTTAATGAAGAATGGAATTAAGTTAGTTACTAGTGGAACTGATAATCATATGATTTTGATTGATTTGACTCCATTTGGTAATGGTACTGGCGTTTTTGTACAGGATGCATTAGAGTTTGTTAATATAACTGTAAATAAGAACACTATTCCTAATGATCCCTCTTCACCTTTTTACCCATCTGGGATTAGATTAGGAACTCCAGCAATAACGACAAGAGAAATGAAAGAAGAAGAAATGGAATTAATTGGGAAATGGATTTCAGAAGTTATAAATGAAGTTAAAAAATTTAGTTTACCAGAAGACAAGAATGAGAGGAAAGAAGTATTTGATAAATTTAAAGAATTTGTTCTTAATAATAAAAATCTTTTAAGGATTAAGGAAGATGTAATTGACTTATGTGGTAAATTTCCTTTATATCCAGATTTTGATATACTAAAATGACAGCAGAAATTATTGATGGAAAGAAAATAGCAGAAGAAGTCTTATCTGATATAGATGATAAAGTAAAATTAATGAAAGATAAACCTGGTTTAGCATTGGTTTTAGTGGGTAATAATCCTGCTTCTGAAATATATGTGAATAGTAAAGAAAAGAAATGTAAGGAAATTGGTATTTATTGTGAAAAATATAATTTAGAAGAAAATACTTCTGAACAAGAGTTAGCGGAATTAATAATTAAATTAAACAACGATAAAAAAATAGATGGTATTTTAGTTCAACTACCATTACCTAAACAAATTAATGAATCTGTCATAGAGAAAATTATCGCTGAGAAAGACGTTGATGGATTTACAGAAACAAGTTTAGGAAAATTAATTTCTGGTGAATCTAATATTTATCCTGCAACTCCCAAAGCAATTATGAAATTAATAGAATCAACGAAAATAAACTTAGAAGGAAAAAATGCAGTTGTTGTTGGAAGAAGTAAAATAGTGGGAAAGCCTGTAGCATTGATGTTATTGGAAAAGAATACAACAGTTACAATCTGCCATTCTAAAACAAAAAATTTAGAAAATTATACGAAACAAGCAGATATTTTAGTTGTCGCTATTGGAAAGCCAAAATTAATAACTAAAAATATGGTAAAACAAGGTGCAGTGGTGATTGATGTTGGAATAAATAGGGTAGATGGAAAAATAGTAGGGGATGTGGATTTTGAGTCTGTGAAAGAAGTTGCATCTTATATTACCCCTGTCCCAGGTGGAGTGGGACCAATGACGATTGCAATGTTGTTGGATAATCTAGTCAAGAATAAAAATTAATTGCGACGCAGTCTATAATTTTCCTCTCAATCTTTTTATTTCTGCCAATAATTGTTGCTTACTTAATCCAAGAGTAGTCTTAACGCTTTTAATTACATCAGAAGCATTCATATCTTTACTTTGATAACCAACGTCTTTAATTATAATAGAACTATCCTTAGTTAAAACTTCAACCCCTTTCCCTTTATAGATTCCAATTATCCTTCCAGGAATTCTTCCTTCATATTTGTTAGCATTAGAAGGAACTTCAGCACTCCAAATCCTTAACTCTCCCATATCAAAATAAGTAAAAGCACCACCATAAGGCCTTACTAAAGCTCTAATAAGCCTATAAATTTCATCTGTTGGTTTATTCCAATCTATCTCCCCATCACAAGGTAATCTAGTACAAGTGTAAGTCCCTTCTCCTTTCTGTTCTTTCATCTCTATTTTTCCATCTAAAATATTACAAACAATTTGTCCTAAATTTTGTTCTAAATATAGATTTAATTTACTATAAACATCATTAGTAGTATCGTGTTCTCCTATCTCAATCTTCTGCTGTACATAAATTTTTCCAGCATCTAAATCTGGAATTGCCTCATGTATTGTAAATGAAATATCTTTTCTGCCCAATATTATAGCCCAATTAATCCCTGCTCTCCCCCTCCATCTAGGTAAATCACCATGGTGAATATTAATAAATTTAGAATGTTGTAAAATTTCAGCAGTTAATATTTGATTGTAAGTAGCAATAACAACTGCATCAGATTTTTTAGCAAGTTCAATAATTTGATCTTTTTTTCCACCTTTGTAAACAGGAATACTATTTTCAAGGGCTAGTTTCTCAGCAGGAGCAATTCCCAATTCTATAAATAAATCTTCCAGTTCAGCAGGCAAGACTATCCCGGTAACCTCACATGTAGGAATTAGTCCTTTTAGGGCATGTTCTCCCATTAAACCATATGCTAATAATCCTACTTTAGGTTTCATAAAACTGAGAAATTAAGAAAATTTATAATACTATTGCTTTGAAGGTTTTGTTACTAATTTAACACTTTCTGTAGCTATTACATTCTTAGGAACTTCAGGTTTTTTGAATATGCCTACTATAAATCCAAACCCATAGGCTATCCCCTGAGTATAAGCAATTATTGGCCCAAGAAATGTATACCACCTATATTTAATTTTACTGGCCTTAATAAATATTTTAAGGTTATGCAGTAAGAGAACTAAAATATGTAGGGGAATATATAATAAAATATAGGGATTGAATATAGAAGCTACTAAAGCTATAAAAGGGGAGAGGAAAAAACCAATTTTTAATAACTGCTTCTTATCTGTCTTTGCTAAAGCGTAATTGAATTTTCCAAACTTGTAAGAATATTTCCATAAAGAAGGAATATTATCTCTCCACTTATGATACCAAATTGCTTTTGGTTCATAGATTAACTTATATCCTTTTCTCAAAAATTCTTTATTCAAATAAGTATCAATAGCCCAGCCAGCACCAGCATCAAATCCACCAACAGCATTGAATGCGCTTCTTTTCATAAATCTTGCTAATAGGCCCCCCTCATTTGTCTCTCTAATAACTCTATCCATATCGTCATATCTTAATTTCCAGATTATACTTCTGTATTTATCAATAAATGAATTTGTATCCCACATCTTTACATAACCGACTACTCCAGCAACGTTTGGGTCTTCGAAATGTATTAAACTTTTTTCAAAATAGTCTAGATCAACTTTAACATTTGCATCTGCCATATAGAAGAATTCACCAGTTGCTTTTTTTATTGCTTCAATATACAAATAAGTTGCCCATGTTCCTTGAATATGTGGGATATGGTATATTTTGATGAACTTGTATTTTTTAGCATATTCTATAGCGATTTTTTCACTCCCATCTGAAGAATCATTATCTATTAATATTATCTCTATTTTCTTATAGGTTTGATTTATGAAGGAATCTAGAAACTCTTTTAAGCACTTTACTTCGTTCCTAAAAGGACAAACAACAGAAACTAAACCCTTTACGTAAGTCATAATATTGGTATTCTTAGGCCTTTTATAATTCTTTCGCTTGAGGTAGTTTTAAATATCCTTTTTTTGTTTAAATTCTATGGCACATTTAAAGTCTGTAGCTAAGGGATTCATATTAATGCTAATTGGATTAGTATTTACTAAAGCAGTATCTATGCTCTTTAAGATTGTTTTTTCAAGATACTATGGTGCTCATAATTTAGGTTTGTATTCTTTGGGTTTGGGAATTTTTACTTTGTTGACTACTTTTTCTATATTTGGATTTAATTATGGGTTAAGCAGGTATATTTCTCTATATCATGAAAAAGATAAGGATAAATTAAAAAATATTATGCTTATTTTCTTTTCTATTGCTGTATTCTTAAGTATCTTTTTTGCTTTAGGTTTGTTTTTTTCTTCAGATTATCTTGCTAAACTTTATAAAACAGAAGAATTAAGTTTGGTCTTTAAGCTATTTGCAATCTCAATTCCACTATATGTAATTTCATTAATGATTCAGAAGATATTTGAAGGTTTTAAAGAATTTAAGAATAGCGCCTTGCTTGAGTCTGGAATTAATTTACTGAAATTTCTTTTTTTAATCGTTTGTGTATTCCTTTCCTTGAAGTTACCTTTTGTTATTTTAGCAACTGCTCTCTCTTTTTTATTAATGAATTTTCTGGGTATTCATTTAATTAAGAAACATATACATATAAAGGATGTATTCAAAACTAGAATAGACCCGAATTTGTTGAAAGATGTTTTCTTGTTCTCTTGGCCATTAGCATTAACATTTATCTTACACACAATATTGACACAGTTTGATTCTTTAATCCTTGGATATTTTTTAACACCATTTGATGTAGGAATCTATAGTCTAGTAATGTCTGCTGCTGGTTTCATAGGATTATCTGCTCTTGTAGCTGGTCCTGTATTACTGCCTTCATTTGGAGAATTATTTGCTAAAGATGATAAGGAAAATCTGAAATCTATTTATATTTCTTCATTTAAGTGGTTGACTATATTGGCTGTTCCTGTGCTATTTTTATTTGTTAGTTCTCCTGTAATTGTGATGAATCTATTTGGGGGTAAAGAATTTATCTCTGGTGCGCCTATACTTATTCTACTATCTATAGCTTTCTTAATAAGCAATGTAGTAATCCCAACCACAACCATACTAATTGCTGTAGGCAAAACAAAGTATTTACTCATTAATACTTCTACTACAGCAGCATTAAGTGTAGTTATGAATTTTATTTTAATACCAAGATATGGGATTTTTGGAGCTGCAGTAACTTTTTTAGTGACTTCTATATTTATCAATGTATTGAGAATAATTGAAGTGAGGAAAATATTGGGCTTGAATCCATTTGATTTAACTTACTTGAGGATGATCTTTATATTTTTATTAACTGGTGTTGTTTCATTTTATTTGCCTAAATATATTTTTGTTAACCAGTACTTTCTTTTAGTCGGTTCTTTTGTTTTGTTTAGTGTTATTTCTTTTGGTTTAATGTTAATCTTAAAATGTTTCAATGAAGAAGATACTGAAATATTTAATGCTATTAAAAAGAAGATTTTGAAGTTTAAAGGTTAAGTCCCCCCGGCCAGATTCGAACCAGCAACCTTTCGGGATCAGCTATCTGAGTTTCATTCTTTAGCTATTAGCTATGTCTCCCAGCGATAAAATCTACAGCCGAACGCTCTACCGTTGAGCTACGAGGGGCTAGAAAAGGTTAAAGAGAAAGTGCTTATAAATTTATTGGATGCTATAACCTTGTTCTAAAACTCTTAATTAGAAAAATATTTATAGTAGATATTCACCCACCCCACAATAGACTCAAAAATATTTGTTGGGGGAGTTTTTGTGGACCAAATAGAAGATTTATTATACAAAACAAGAAAGGAAGTTTTTGAAGAGAATAGGTTTTATAGATTTGGGCACAATTTAGGTATATTCCTCTTTTTTCTTTTGTTCTCAAGTATGATCTATTTTATTTTTTTTAAAGGTAAGTATAATTATTTATCCTTTTTTTTATTATCTTTAATTTTAAGCTTGTTATATAGGATAATTATGGGGTTTAGTAAATATGGGAAACGTAAGATTGTTTTTGAAGGGTTTTAAAAAAGGATTTAAAGAATGCGGTGATATACTTAGTAGGATAGTTAATGGATTTGCTCTTTTAATAGTTTTTATTTTTGGAATAGGATTAATTTCTGTTATTTCAAAGTTATTCCATAAGAAATATTTAGATAAAAATTTTAAAAGTAAATCAGCTAGTTATTGGGTAGATAGTAATATTAAAAATAAAAAGAAGGAGGATTATTATAAACCATTTTAAAAAATGATGGTGTTAGGTATTTCTGCATTTTTCCATGATTCTTCAGCTTGTATAATAAAGGATGGTAAGCTAATAGCAGCTGCAGAAGAAGAGAGATTTACTAGAAAGAAGCATGATTCTGGATTTCCTTATAATGCTATTACTTACTGCCTAGAAGAAGCTGGTATAACTATTAATAGCATAGATTATATAGCATTTTATGAGAAGCCATTACTTAAGTTTGAAAGAATTCTTAGCCAATTTTTAGATAGTTTTCCAAAAGGATTTTCTGCCTTTAATGAAACTGTACCTAAATGGTTAAATGAAAAATTAAGATTAAGATCTATAATAAAAAAGAAGTTGAAGTATGGTGGTAAATTGGTCTTTGTTGAGCATCATTTATCACATGCAGCGAGTTCTTATCTAATGAGCCCATTTAATGAAGCTGTCTTACTTACTTTGGATGGTGTCGGAGAATGGGCAAGTGCAACTTATGGTTACGCAAGGGGCAACAATTTAATTATAGATAAAGAGATACATTTTCCACATTCTATAGGTTTGTTATACAGTGCTATTACAGCATATCTTGGATTTACTGTGAATAATTCTGAATATAAAGTGATGGGATTGGCTGCTTATGGAGAACCAAAATATTATGATAAATTGAAAACTTTAATTGATATAAAAGAAGATGGTAGTTTTGCTTTGAATATGGATTATTTTGTTTATAATTATAAGATGTCTATGTTTTCTAAAAAATTTCATCAAGAATTTGGTTCACCAAGGAAGGGTAATAGTGAGCTGACACAATACCACAAAGATATAGCATCTTCTATGCAAAAGTTACTTGAAAATATTTTGTTTATAATTCTTAATAATCTTAATAAAAAATATAAATGTGATAATATTTGTATGGTTGGGGGAGTCGCTTTGAATAGTGTTGCGAATGGGAAAATATTAAAAAATACTCCTTTTAAAAGAATTTTTATACAACCTGCTGCAGGTGATGGTGGTGGAAGTGTAGGTGCTGCGGCATATACTTATTATTCTTTGTTAGAAAATAAAAGAGATTTTGTAATGACAAATGCTTATCTTGGACCTCACTTTAGCGATGAAGAAATTAAATACTTCCTTGATAAAAATAGAATAAAGTATACAACATATGATGATGAAAAGAAACTAATTAAATCAGTTGCAAAATTAATTTATAATAACTATGTGGTTGGATGGTTTCAAGGCAGAATGGAATTTGGACCCCGGGCTTTAGGGGGCAGGAGTATTTTGGCCAACCCATGTAATCCTAAAATGCAAGATATTTTAAATTTGAAAGTTAAACATAGAGAACAATTTAGACCATTTGCACCTGTAATATGTATAGAAAATACAAAAGAATATTTTGAATGCGATAAGGAGATACCTCTAACTACTGATTTTATGCTTATGGTTTATCCGATTAAAAAAGAGAAACAAAAGTTGATACCAACTGTTGTGCATGTTGATGGTTCTGGAAGATTACAAACTATAAGAAGAAAAGAAAATCCATTATATCATGATCTTATAAAAGAATTTGGAAAATTAAGTAAAGTCCCTATTTTAGTAAATACTTCTTTTAATATAAGAGGTGAACCGATTGTTTGTACACCTTATGATGCTTATAGATGTATGATGGGAACTGGAATTGACTATTTGGCAATTGGTGAGTTTTTAATAAAGAGAGAAGATAATCCTAAAGATATATGGAATAGTGAGGATTTGGCAGATGACTAAACTCCAAACTAAAATTTTATTTATTGTATTTGTATTTATTATTTTTTTTGTTTTGTTTGAAATAGGGATAAGGATTTTATGGAAAGAACCAGTTTATGGTTACCCAGAGGGATTACATATACCAGATGATATATTAGGGTTTAAGTATAGTCCTAATTTTGTAGGTAATTTTAATGGAGCATATGATAATATAGAAATACGTACTAACGCTCAAGGTTTAAGAGATTATGAGCATAATTATACAAAACCAGTGGGGAAAATTAGAATATTAGGCCTAGGGGATTCTGCTACATTTGGACCTGGGGTGGAATTTGAAGATACTTACTTACAACAATTAGAGAAGAAATTGTTAAATAATGGTTTTAATGTTGAAATAATCAAAGCAGGTGTGAATCATTATGAGTTTGATCAGGAATATACTTATTATTTTAATGAAGGGTATAATTACGATCCAGATATAATATTTGTTGGTGTTGCACTGAATGATCCAACTAAGACTGATCCTATAAAACTAAAAAATGAGATGATATCTAATAAACTTAAGGAGCCTGAAAATACATTCAAAAATTTTATATCAAAAAACTTTAAGTCTGCTAAATTTACTTATTGGCTTTTTAAAAATACTTTTATATTAAAAGGTAAGGATTATAATGATGATTATTTTAAAACAATATATTCTTTGTGGGATGGAGAATCTTGGGAGTATTATAAGAGTAAATTGTTAGATTTGAACTATAAACTAAAAAAAGATAATAAAAAACTTGTGCTTATTGTCTTTCCTTATACACAACAATTTAATAATTCTATGAGCTATGGAAGAATGCCACAAGAAAAACTGCTAAATTTATCTGTAGGTACAAATATGACTGTTATTGACCTCACTACAGATTTGGATCTACCAAATTATTCTAAATATTATCTTCCTTTAGATAATGTGCATTTAAATGCTGCAGGTCAAAAAAAGGTTAGTGAGATACTGTATGAATGGTTAATAAATAATTCTTTAAAGAAAAAGTAAAACTATCTGCTTTATTGTTTTTTCTTACCAAAAGTAATCCAATATCCACCCTCGTGATGCGTTGTATATATCCATCCTAATTGGAGATAAATTCTTGATAAAAAATTAGGATAATGTTCATTTGTTTTGTTCCAAACTCCTGCAATTTTAAGGATACTTTTGTCCCTTAATTTAGATGATGGAATGGTTTGATAATATTCTATATTATTTTTCTTGAACCATTGCAGTACTTCACCTATAGTGTGTGAAGATTCATGGGGATGCAGGTACTGATCATTCCACCAACCTCTTGCCCTTTCTTTATCTTCTACTTCACCAATTTGCATTTTAATAAACCAGTCTTTTATTTTATCATTGTCTTTGAAAATTGTTTTTGCTAAATTTTGTCTTATATTTAATGGTATTCTCCCAAATTTATTATATAATCCTATAGCTACATATCCCCCAGGCTTAAGTAATTTTAATATATTAACAAAACCCTTATATGGATTCTCAGTATGGTGAAGTACACCTAGACATAATACATAATCGAATTTTTTATTTATTTTTATTATTTCTTCTTCATTCATTATATCAACCTTAATAAGTTGTAATGAATTTAATTTAAGTTTATTCTTCAAAGCCTTTGCTTTACTTAAAGAACTATCTGAAAAATCTATCCCAAAGACGTTTTTTCTTCTCACTGATAAAAATGCTGATAGTTGCCCTGTACCAGTTCCTACATCAATAACTGAGGCCTCTTCAGGAATGCTTCTATCCAGTGTTTTAACAAAAGGATAAGACATTAGTTTTAAATCAAATTTTGAGTTGAATCTTTCTAATTCATAATCTGGAAATGGGCTTTTGTTATAAAAAACCTTTACATCTTCTCCAATATTTTTTGACATTTTGATTACTGATAATAAAATTCTTATATATAAGTTTAACTTAATTTTTAAACTATTTACCGAAAGATTTAATAAGTATGTCTTGCTTTTATTTTTATGGCTAATAGCTTAGTGGGGGATTTTTTCTTGTTTATAAGAGAGCAGAAGAAATGGTGGTTGCTTCCTATTATGTTATTGTTACTTTTGGTTGGATTATTTATTGTGGCTGCACAGAGTTCTAGTTTGAGTCCTTTTATTTACGCATTGTTTTGATTTTTGGAGAATTCACACCGAACCTTTATCAAAATTAGAAAAGGTTATTATAAATTTATTGGAAGCCAAACTTTTCGTTAAAATCTCTTAGCATTTTCATTATAGCATCATTGTTATATTTCCCCATTTGATTATAGTATTCATTGATCATTTCTGCGTTATCATGATATCTTTCTAATCTCTCCTGTGGTTTATTTATTTCCCTTATTGTATAATTATAAAGTCCAAATGATCCAATTATTCCTACTAAACCTATAGCTGTAGCAACAAAACGATGTCTAAAAATTATTCTTCTTTTTCTTGCTTTTAAGTGTTCATTAATACTAATTCCATTTCTTGCGTCTTCTATTGCCTTTTCTAGAGGGATTTCATGTTTATTTAACACCCATCTATATTCTCTATAACTCAATCCTTGTGTTGCAGCATGATTTCTTAATAGGCGATGATCTTCAAAGTTAATTATTTCTATCATAAATATTGCAAAAGTGAGAAAAACTTATAAAACTAACTATTGGAAAAATTAATAAGAGTCTATTTCTTAAAATAGATTATGTACGAAATCGTAGTTGGCAGGTCTGAAAGCGACAGGAAGAAATTAGGACTAACTGGAACTGTTTTTATAGGCAAGCACTATGTTAAAATGGGTGCTATTACTTCCCTTTCTAATAAAGTTTACATGGATATTTCTAGGGCACATGTTGTCTTTATTTGCGGCAAAAGAGGATCTGGTAAATCCTATACTTTGGGAGCTATAGCAGAAGATATGGCAAACCTTCCAACTGAAATAAACAGAAGATTAGCTGTTCTTATTTTTGATACTATGGGTATTTTTTGGACAATGAGATTCAAGAACGTTAAGGATGAAGATTTGTTAAGAGAATGGGATCTCCCACAAAAAACTTTAGATGTTATTATTTATACTCCGGCTGGATTCTATGATGATTATAAACAGAAAGGAATTCCAACTGATTTTAAATTTACAATAAGACCAAATGAATTAATGGCAAGTGACTGGATTAGTGTTTTTGGATTAGATGTTGCTGATCTTGTTTCTGTTGCAATTGAATTGGCACTTTTGGAATTAGAAGGGGAGAATTATTCTATTGAAGATATTATAAATAAAATAAAAGAATCAAAAAGGTTAGATGAGAAAACTAAATTAGCTGCTGAAAACAGGTTTGTTGCAGTAAGAAGGTGGGGATTATTTAGCAGCGAAGGTACACCGATAAATGAGATAATTGCAGGTGGAAAAGTAACTATATTAGATGTTAGCTGTTATCAGGATTGGAATGTAAAAAATTTAGTTATTGGTCTGATATCAAGAAAGTTAATGATTGAAAGAATGGCATCAAGAAAGAAAGAGGAATTATCCGATATTGAATCTGGGCATTCTTATTTCTCACAATTTAGAACTGAAACGAAAGATGAAATGCCAATGGTGTGGATTATGATTGATGAGGCGCATGAATGTTTGCCTAAAGAAGGTAAAACACCAGCTACAGATGCATTAGTTCAATTGCTTAGGGAAGGAAGACAGCCTGGAATAAGTTTAATTTTAGTTACACAACAGCCTGGTGAGATTCATAAAGATGTCACAACACAATCTGATATTGTAATTTGCCATAGGATTACTGCAAGGAAAGATATTGATGCTTTGAATTCTATGATGCAGTCTTATTCCGGTGCTGATATTATGAAGTATTTGAATTCTTTACCTAGGTTGTTAGGTTCAGCTATTGTTTTAGATGATAATTCTGAGAGAATGTATCCTATAAGGGTGAGACCTAGATTTACATGGCATGGAGGAGAAGCACCTGTGGCTGTTAAGGCTAAAGGAAGTGCAGTTGAAGAATTAGGTTTATAATTACCATAATTTAGATTCTTCTTCTATTAATGTTTGTAATTGTTCTCTGAATTCTATTATGTTAGAAATATTCTCTTCTGTGATATTTTGTAAATTATCTCTGATTTTTAATAATAATGTTACTTGCTGGTTTAGGTTTCTTATTGTGTCTATGTTTGCTTTTGGGATTTGTGTTTGTGAAATGAAATTTATTAACATGTCTATGACTTGGTTGGATTTTTCTTTGTCTGCTAGTTTTCTTAATCTTATTACATCAATTAAATCGTAGAAGGCTTTCATAATCCTTGTTTTTTTATTATAAATCTCTCTTTTCGTCGTTGTTTCTAGCATAATATTATTTTAGAAATTAAGTTATATTTAAGTTTGATTGAGGGTCATTAGCTACTTCCAGCGGTCATTTCCTTTCGGATCCAAGGGTGTTCGTTAAATCATTCCCTATTTATTGTATTGTAGGAGGTTTTATAAAGGTTTGTTTAGAGGGGATCCTCCCCTCACCCCTGGCGACGCAGTCTACATTTTCTTATATTTATCTCCCTTCTAATTCTAGTTCTAACTCTTTTAAAAAAGACCTAAGAAATTTAGTTCTTCTTTTAGCTATTACCTTTGCTTTTTTAGTATGCATCCTCTCTTCAACCTTTAGTAACCTCGTATAAAATAAATCTAAGGCAAAATGTAAAGTATTTGGTTCTCTCTTTTTACAAAAAGGATCTACTGAATTATAAAAAGGTCTCTTCATTTGTCCTGTTGAAGAATAAGTTCGCATTATAGAAATCGCTCCAGTTGCTTCTAAACCGTCAGCATCTTGTAATATTTTAGATTCTAACAATTTTGGAAGAATACCCTTACTAAAAGAGCATTCTAAAATACAAGTTTTTACTTTTGCTATTTTCTCTTTTGGAAAATTATTAATTTTATTGAGAATTTTAGACACTAATTCTGCACTTTCTTCTTGGGACTTATGTTTCTCTGCGTGATCTTTTGGATAAACAACTACATCATGAAATAAAGCTGCAGGAACAATTATATCTAAATCGGCATTTTCTTCCTTTGCTATTCTTTCTGCGTTTGCTAAAACCCTCAAAGCATGTTCAAAATCATGGGAAACATCTGTGTCAGGTATATTTCTTCTAGCAATTTCAATTAATTTACTCCTAAAATTCTTGTCCATCGTTTTTCTTGTATGTATTTGTTTAAATAAGTTTTTACATTATTAATTAACTGCAAAATCAATACAAATCCTGTATTTTCTAGGGGAAGGAGAACCTGTTTTTACTATGTTTAGTATTTTTGCTTTAGGAAAGACTTTCTTTATTTTTTCAACCCCTTTCTGGAATTCATTCTCTTTCTCAAAATCATAGAAATGGATTATTGTATTTCTTTTAGATAGTTCTTTAGCCTTTTCTAAAAATTGATCTGCTGAAGCAGGCAAAGGCATTATTATCCTATCAAATTTTTCTTTTGTTGGGAATTTATTTATATCTTTACAGATATTTGTAATATTTTTTATTTTGTTTAACTTAATATTCTCTTCTGCATATTTACACGCCAAAGGATTTATTTCTACAGCCGTTATATTTTTTGCTTTTGTATGTTTTGACAAGACTAATGCGTAAGGACCACAACCAGAAAACATAATAAGAATATTTTCATTTGGTTTTACTAGTTTTGTTAACCTTAATCTTTCATTTGAGGATCTTACTGAAAAGTATGTTTTTTCTATATGTAATTTTATTCTTATTCCAGATTCTTTATGGATTGTTTCTTTTTTTCTTTTCCCAGCTAAGATATTATATTTCTGTAATCTAAATTCCCCTGCATGTTTCGTTGTTTTTTTAACTACTGTTTTAATGGCTTTGTTTAACTTTAGTAATGCTTCTCCAATAAGCTTTTCTTTCTTTTTTAGTCCCTCATCTATTTCTAGTATAGCTATCTCCCCAACCTGATCAAAAGAGGTCTTCAGAAGACTTTGCTCCTTTTTTGTTAGTTTACCTTTAAGTGTTTCTTTTAGTGTTGCCATTCTTCTTAATAAATAGAATTGGAAAGATTTATATAAATATGTTGCGGATAATTTATTTATGCTATTGGAGAAAAAGAGGAGATTTGTATTAGTCGTAGTAATGGCTTTGTTATTTGTATTGCCTGCTGTATTTGCCCAAGTATTGGGAAGTTTTGCCGATTTCTATTATAACTTTTATGGTTGGATAGATCTTTTTGTTATTTTTCTTACTTCAGCTGCTGTATATAGATTAGCTTTAGGTAAATTATGGGGCGGTGAAGGTGAAGAAGAAAAACCTGCTGTGAAATTAGCTTATTTCTCTCTTGCTCTAACGACTTCTATTGCTATTGTTGTTTGGGAAGTTCGAAATGGTTATGGTTTGGCTGATGTAGGATGGTTAGCTGCTTTACTCTTATTTTTAATGGTGCTATCTTTATTCTTTGGTTTGTTCACTGACAAAAATAAAAAGAAAGGATTAATTCTACTTTTATTAGGATTGTTGTTTGCTACTTTATTTATATGGTTCTTTGCTCCTGATATTTGGTATCAGATTCCTTGGTATGTTTTTCAGGATTACTGGTGGTTGTTTCTTGTAGCTATTGGTGCTGTAGCATTAGGTTTATTGATATTTTATTTATTTAAAAAAGCTGGTGGGGCTGAGATGCCTTCCGGTGGTGAAAGTGGTGCTAGGGCTGGGAGAGCGACTACAGGTGGTAGAGAAACTCCGAGAAGGCCTGATATAATACCTCCTCATGAAGAACCAGAAGGTCCAACATACCCTCCTTTGAAAGCAAGAATTATTATGAGGAAGGTAGCTTACTTTGATACAGATGGTTCTAGAGTGGATAAGCCAGGGGATATTACCAAGTCTTTTAATGATAATGATATTGTTGAATTTAGTTCTGTAGTCGAGGGGGGTTCTGGAGATTACTTAAGAACATGGGAAATAAGAAGATTAACTAGTTTTTTCAAAAAAGCTGTATTTCCTTTGGGAGATAAAGCACATAAAGAAAGGTTTGAATTGGAATTAAATTCCCTTGAAATTGAAGATGCATATGAAGAAAAGCAAGTGACTTTGACTATCCAAGATCAGAAGTGGACTAATGGAAAAAAAAGATGGTTTAAGAAAGAGACTACTCCAAAAATTATTATTGTAACTACAAAAATTATTATTAGTAAAACTAAACCTGTTGATGTATTTAAAGTTGTTTTGAAACTACCAAATCCTAAAACTGTTGAAGAATTTTTTTCTGAGAAAGAATATCAGTATTTAGCTGTGATAGAACCAAAAGAGATGAGAGACAGGGTTGAGAAATTTGTCTGGTTTGTTCATAAAAATTTGTCTGATAAAGATATAAAGAAAAGATATGATAAAGGAACTTTGTTAAGTGATGCTATTATGTTAGATTGGGCTGGTGAAAGTGGAGAAGCAATATTAGAACTTGAAAAATCTGGTAAATATACTTTGTTTGTTGTTGCAATAAAGAAAACAGAATATAGGATAACAGATAAGACATTAGATTTTGTGTATAATTATGTTTATATTAATTATAGAAAACAAAAAATTAGAATTTATAGAAAAGAAAAAGAAGTTTTACTGAAAAATGAAACAACAAACACGAAACCATTTAAGTCAAAAAGACACGGTCAATTAGATTTTGTAGCAAGGAAGGGTGAAGAGTAGTGGTGAAGAAAGACAGCTTAAAACCAGAAAGAGTAAAATGGCACTTACAACAAGGTTTTGTAGTCAGTCCATCATACTCACTCAACCAAACTTTTGTTGAGTCTGATGAATTTATACATAAATTTAATGAGAATCCAGGAAAGTTTACACTATTTGCTTTGAAAGAAGATGAACATGGACATTTAGATGTTGCTGATAGATTTTTTGTTGAAGTTATTCCTTCTGATACAAGAATCCTTTTTATTGAACCGATAGGACATTTGGATTTACAACTTGGGAAACCTCTCAAAGTTAGACTAGAAGTTCTGAACCCAGAGAATTTGAAAACAGTACTTGTTAGTTTAGACTTGAAAAAAGAAAGATTCAATCTTATTGAGTTTGGTGAAAGTGGATTGCCACCTAATATGTCTGTAGTAAATCTCAATGCCGAAATACCTTATGAGCAACTTGAAGCTATTTTAGGAAAAGAACTTTTGAATAAAGGACTGAAATTTGATTTGTTTGTTCGTGGTTTCGATCATGATGATAGATTGCTGGTTGAAGGAAGACAAACTGTAACTTTCTTTTTAGATATTACTAAACCTAAAGATTTGATGAAAGAATACAAATGTAAGTCTGGTATTTTAAGGGTTAATATTATTGAACCTGAAAGGGGTGTAATGGAGAAAACTGGAAAAAATATATGGTGGGCAATGGATAAATGTATGAATGAAAAATATACTCCCACTAAGGAAAAAAGATGCTGTATGCTTACTAAGAATTTAGTTATGGGTGCGTCTATCCACCTTGCAGATAATAATGATTTTATCCCTACTGGTGGTGAAGATGGGAGATCTGTGATTATTAACCTTGATGAGAATGATAAAAAGGAAAATTGGTTAGCTTTCTTAGCGCAGCAATTTGATGAATATATTAAAAATATACTCCCTATTGAGGAAGCCAAGGTTGTAATTGAGTTTGAAGTTCCTAAAGCAGATGTTTATGTACATAAATCTAAAGAAGAAATTATTTTTGTGCTTAATATTGTTGCCCAATTAGAAATAAGGTCTTTGATTAGTTCATTAGATGTTAGAATTAATTCTGAGATGGATGATGAATTTCAAGGTTCTGGTTTTGTTTTAGATTTGGATAATACACAAGATAGAATAGAGTTTAATATATCTTCAGAAATCGTTAATACTTTCAAACCAAATTATAATTATAATGTTGTTTGTAAAATTATAGATAAGGATGCCAAGGATATTTCCAATGTTATAAATAAGGTTGTAAAGCGTGAAAGTAAAAATGAAGAAATTGAAGTTAAAATAATAAAACCGAAAGACGTTGTTGAAATTACAAGGACAAAAGATGTTGAAGTTACATTCGGATATCGAAATAATACTGATAGGGCTGGTGAGATTACTATATATGCTGCACCTTTGAATGATGATGGGTTTGTATCTAAAAAAGACAACATTATTATTGAGACAAGGAAAGTTAAACCATTTTCACATAAGATTGAAGATAATAAAGTTGCCATTGTTGATGCTAAGTATCAAAAATATAGGGTGTTTGTTTCTTTAGTTCTTGGAGGCCATCTTTTCTCTGGTAAAAGAGAAACTAGTGATTACTTCGACGTTCTAGTTATGGATGTTATTGAACCTAAGAAAGAAGTTGGATTAAAATTACTTAAAGATATTAATGATTTATACAGATTAGAGAAAGATCTTAATTATAAATTAATAAGGGGACAAGAATTGTTAGCTGAAGATATAGAAGCCCACAGACTACTTGTGGTTAGGAATGAATTGACTGAAAAAGAAATTACAAATACACCAGCTGGTTTATTTAAAATTAAATACCACTGCTGGAATTTTTCTGCTGATAATTATGAATTGATTGTTGTTCGACAGAAATCGAATACAAAAGGAAAAGTTGTCGAAAGTTTTGAATTAATAAAAAAAGATGTTGAAAAAAGGTCTTTACTTACAGAAGAATTCCCTGTTCCAACTTACATGCTTGAACCAAGTAATTATAGATTTGTTGTGACATTGAAAGAAAATAAAGTTGTTGGTGGAAAAGAATTAAGTGATAGTATTTTATTACATTTGTTACCAGGTGAACTAGAAGAAAAAACCTCAACTGATCTAGGAGAATTTGGATTTTTGAAAAATGAATTGGCTGTTCTTGAGTTTGTTGAGCCTGTTAAGAACGATGGTGAATTGTTAGTTGAAAAACCAACTGAACTGAAGTTCACTCTTAATTTCAAAGATGATAATAAAAGAAAGGATTTAGATTTTATGTTATTTGTTCAAGATCAAGAAAAAAATATTGAATTATTTATTAAAGGATTTCACAATGCTGAGAAAAAATATGTTCTTCCATTCAAATTGAAATTTAATAAAAAAGGAAAATATTCTGTTGCAGTTTCTCCAGAGATTCTTAATTTTATTAAATCAGGAAGAGAATATCTTTTAACATTAGCCCTAGTAGATTTTTATGAAGGTAATATTGCTAAACCTTTTGTTAATGTTGGCAATATTGATGATTTATGGGATCAAAAAACTGGTGAATTGAGAGGGATTGACTTAAAGAAAATTAAAGTAGATTGGAAGATTCATAAAGGACAAAGGATGCGAACTGCTTCTAACTATGCTAATATTACTCTTGTAAAGGAAGCTGAGCCTGAAAAAATTGTTGAAGAAATTGTCGAACTACCTGAGCAAAAAGGAATAATGGGAAATATCAAATTTATTTCTCCAGAAGGTGGCGGAAAGCATCATGTCTTTGAAGAGTTAGGTCCTATTAGATTAGATTTAGATGTTTATGATCCTACTAATCAAATTGTTCAAATAATTTGTTATATAAAATCAGAAAGAGATAAAGGATTTTCCAGTTGGACTCCTATTGGAGAATTTGTTAGTGAGGATAAAAATAAATCTTACTTTGTAATTAGTGGTGATTTGTTGTTAAGACTTAATCTGAATACAGAATACATTATATTGGCACAATCTTTTAAGGAAATGGATGGAAAACCTGTACATGGAAGTAGTGATAAATTATCTATTAGTTTTGGGCTTAGATTAACTCCAGACGGTTCTGAGATTAGTGAGCTTGAACCTTATAATAAAACTGAGGAAAGTGTTGTTGTGAAAAGAATAGAAATTATAAAACCAGAAGCTAATGATGCTTATCTGACCCCAGATTATAGTCCAGAATTTGTTGTTGCTTTATATAATCTACCTACTGATAAGCAATATTTGATAGGTTGGTATTTATTACCTTACCATTCTAGTGCTGAGCCTAAATTGTTTGCTGTTACTGATGTAGTTGGGAATACTTCTGCTATGGTAATACCACAAGAAAGGATAACGAGTTTGTTTTCAAGTGCTGTTACTTTGGATTATATTCTTTCTGCTAAGCTTTACTATAAAGAAGGGGGAGTTCATCCTTCATCTGCTGTTCCTTTTATGGTCTCCTCATTGTATGTAAAATATTTTGAAAATGGAAGAAGGATTAGGACAGGACAGAAGCCTGAACCTATGTCTTCAGTAGAAACTTCCGATATTGGTGAGGCGGTTACTCAAGAACCTATATCTGGTGCTAATATCTATCTTAAGGAAAATGAGACTGCTGATTTAGGAGATTTAGGTAGTGAACCTAAAACAAAGATACTGAAAGAGAAATCACAACTTCTTTTTTATCTCGGAGATAGTGGACATACATTAAAATTAGATGATTTTAGTTTACGTAAGAAGAAAGCTAAGATTACATTAAGTTCTAAACCTGTTACAATAGAATTGAGATCTGGAGAAGGAAAGCTAGTTAATTTAGATGAAGAATCGGTTTATGTTTATGTAGGAAATATAGATTTGAAAGGTGTTGAAATATCTTTGACTCTAGGTGGGGTTAGTTTGATGCAAGATTTCCAGGAAAGAGGGAAAGGTGGTTACAAAGAAGGAGGATTAAAGAGGTCTCATGCAATTCCTAATGTTAAGGATGATTATAAAAGTGGAAGGGCTGAAGTAGATTTGTTTAAAAAGAAAAAATTCCTAGAAAATTTCTTCCCTGAATTAAAAAAATTCCTAGATGAATATAAATTAACTAATTATTTTGGAAGTATGAAAAGTAGTTTTGAAACTGAAATTTTTAATACAAATCTCCCACTTGCTGATTGTTTTGTGAAGGCAGCAATCGCCCCCTCTTTTTTATTAGAATTCAATAATCGTATGGGTCCAGAATATATTACTTGGAAGAATGAAATTTTGACTAATTATAAAGAACTCATTAATTATATCTTAGAAAAATGGTTGCGTTCCCCAGCTATTATTGATAGGCCATTTATTAATGTGGTTCCTGGTCAAGATCTTGTTGAAGTTGTTGGAGAAACCTTTATTGAAGGATATGATCCCGGCGTAGTTGTGCAAGTTCTCCACTTAATCCAAGTAAATGGTGCAACGAGTAATGTTGAAGTTAAAGGAAAGGTTATTGTGGCTGCAGGATCTGAAGCCGGATTTGAACAAACAGAACCTCCAAAAACTGAAGTACAGCCAACTGCTTTTGAGGCTATTGCGCAATATCAAGATAGAAAAAAGAGGGGGAAAAGTGCTACTCGATCACATAAAGTACCAGTGTTAGAGAAGGAGACTCGTGGACTATTTGGGCGAAAACAACCTAGAAAGAAAGCAGCTTAAAAGTATTTATTTAAACTAGGCTGATTTTTCTTTTCTACGTTATTGAATTTCTTTAAAGTATTTGTGACTCTTTCTTCAGAAAATTCATGTCTGTGAACTAAGATTTCATAAATCTTTTTCTCGTTTATTGGTTTCCATTCTAATGAATATTTTTTTTGGACAGGTATTTTTTTGAAAACGTTATAGATTTCTTTCCAGTTGAAATTTAATTCTATTTCTTTAAATATTTTTTCTGGTGATTTTAATTCTTGTACTCTTTTAAGTGCTTTCTTTGGACCAAAACCTTTTACACCCCCAGGATTGAAATCTGTACCAACTAATATAGCTAAATAAATTAATTGATCATGGTTTATTTTTAAATTACCTAATGTTTCTTTGAGATCTATTACCTGCGGTGAAACTAATTTTTCTGACCCTCCAGAAGTCATTTTCTTTGGTGATAATGTTAAATTTCTTAATAATCTTGGTGATTCAAATATTAACGCATCTGTATCCTGCGATCCAACAGCCCAAACATCATTGTTCCTGCACATGAATGCACACTGTGCCTCTGCTTCAGAAGGTGCTTGAATTACAGGAAGACCTAGTGCTTTACATAATTCCATTGATTCTTCTACCATATCATCTGTAAGTTTTATGAATTGTTTAGAATATTTATACATAGAATCAATATCCTCTTCTTCTACTGCTACATTGTATTTTTCTTCTGCTGAAGTTTTCCTTGCAGTTCTTTTCTGTAATTCTTTTATTTTTAATTCCGGATGTTCACCATCAAATACAAAAGCTAATTTGATATCTTTCTGCATTAAGTTTGTTGTTCTTGAAAGTAAACCTTGTAAATGACTAGTGACTTTTCCTTTAGAATCCATTAATGGTGTTCCATCTTTCTGCCTAATACTAGCTAGAAATTGATAAAGTACGTTGTATGAATCAACTGCAATCTTCTTACCTTTTAATTCTTCAAATGTAATGTTGCTTTTTGGTAAAAGCTCTGTAATGCCTACTCCCATAGTTATTTTTAAGAATCCTAAGATTTATATAAGTTATTCTACCTGTCGATTTATATGGTAAATTATGATGATTGGAGAAAAGCTGGGCAAATAGCTGCTAAAGCAAGAGAATATACTGCTTCTTTAGTTAAAGAAAATTTTAAAATGATTGAGGTAGTAGAAAAGGTTGAGAAATATATTGAAAAATTAGGCGGTAAACAAGGTTTCCCTTCTCCTCAGTTGTCTATTAATAATATAGCTGCACATTATATTGCTTTCCCTAATGATGAAACTGTTTTTAATAAAGGTGATGTTGTTAAGGTTGACTGCGGTGTACAAGTTAATGGATGTGTTGGTGATAATGCGACTACAGTTGAGGTTATGAGTAATAAATATTCTAAACTTATTAAGTCTGTACATGATGCTAGAGATAACGCAGTAAAAGAAGTTAAAGCAGGTGTGAAAGTTTGTGAAATTGGAAGTGTAATTGAAGAGACTATTAAAGAACAAGGATTTCTTCCAATTAGGAATTTATCTGGACATAATATTTTACCTTATGTTGTACATGGTGGGTTAACAGTTCCTAATTATAATAATAAAGATAATACAAAATTAGAGGAAGGAATGATTATTGCTATTGAACCTTTTGCTATTGAATCAGGTGATGGATTAGTTAAAGAGGGGAAACCATCTTCTATTTATAGGTTAAATTCTGAAAAAAGTGTACGTGATGCTTTTCAAAGAGAAATTGTTTCTTTTGTTTGGAAAGAGTATAAAACATTACCTTTCTGTACAAGAAATCTTGCTGTTAAATTTCCTTTATCTAGATTACAAATCGCATTAGCAATGCTCGAAAGACAAGGAATAGTTTATCAATATCCACAACTGCCTGAGAAGTCTGGAGCTATAGTTGTGCAGGCTGAGAACTCAATGATTGTACATCATGATCATGCTGAAGTAATTACCAAGGTTTAGAAAATTTTTTATATAACTTCTTCTAATATTTATTATGGCTAGTAATTTTGAAAATCAGATTTATATGGAAATTTTAAGAATAAGCAAAAATTCTACTGTTGCTTGGAAAACTCTTACTTTTAGTGAATCGGTAAGAAGAATTGCTTCAGCTGAATATGCTCATACTATTGGTTGTATAATTTCTATCTTTGGAAAAAATCTTGGCGGTGCTTCTGATACTGTACTTCTTGATGAACAAGATAGTGTTCTTATTGATTGGGTACAATCTGTTAAACATTTTTTAAAAACTAAAAAATTTCAAATAACACATGTTAATGCGACAACTTTTAAAGTATCTAAACCTTAACCGAAGTAATTCATTTCTTTCTTAGTAATTTCTGCACTTCTTGCAGTCTGTAAATAATCTTCTTCTATCTCTTCGTATCTCTTGATCTCTTCTTCTCTTATTGAAGGTCTTACTTTTTCTAATGCTTTTTCAAAATGTGACATCTTTACTTCTGTTGCTTCCATGTTTTCTCTTAATGCTAACATTGCTGATTCTCTGCATAATGATTCTATATCTGCCCCAACGTAATTAGTTGTTTTTTCTGCTAATGCATGTAAATCTACATCCTGTGCTAAAGGCATTTTCTTTGTATGTATTTCTAAAATCATTACTCTTGAATCTTTATCAGGAACAGGAGTTAATATTAATCTATCAAATCTTCCTGGTCTTAATAATGCAGGATCCATAATGTCAGGTCTGTTAGTTGCACCAATAACCACGACATCATTTAATTCTTCTAACCCATCTATTTCTGTTAATAATTGATTAACTACACGTTCTGTTACATTTGTATCAGAGTTTCTTCCTCTTCTTGGTGCTAACGCATCTATTTCATCAAAGAAAATTATAGTTGGTGAAGCCTGTCTTGCTTTTTCAAATACTTTCTTTACTCCTTTCTCTGAATCTCCAACCCATTTACTTAATAGTTCTGCACCTTTAACTAATATAAAATTAGCTTCTGATTCTGTTGCTACAGCTTTTGCTAATAATGTTTTTCCAGTTCCTGGTGGGCCATATAATAAAATTCCTCTTGGAGGTCTTACTCCTAAACGTCTAAATACTTCTGGATTTTTTAAAGGCCATTCAACTGCTTCTTTTAACTGCTGTTTTATAGTTTCTAATCCACCAATGTCATTCCATTTAACATTTGGTGCTTCAATTATTACTTCTCTTAATGCAGATGGTCTTACAACTTTTAATGCTTCTTTGAAATCGTTAAATGTAATTGCCAGATTGTCAAGTAATTCTGTGGGTAATTGTTCATCTTTTTGGAACTTAATATCAGGTAATATTTTTCTTAATACTACCATCGCAGCTTCCTTACATATTGCTTCTAAATCAGCTCCAACAAAACCGTGAGTAACTCTTGCTAATTCTTCTAATATAACATCTTCTGATAATGGCATGTTTCTTGTATGAATTTTTAAAATCTGTAATCTACCTTCATACTTAGGAACACCTATTTCTACTTCTCTGTCAAATCTTCCTGGTCTCCTTAATGCAGGATCAATTGAGTTT
>CAZTRI010000022.1:0-12461 GCA_964616675.1 Candidatus Woesearchaeota archaeon | reverse complement strand
ATAGATGCAATAAATAGCAGGTTAGACACGGTAGAAGTATTTACAAAAAAACCAATGCTTAAAGAAAATTTAATTCAATTATTAAAAAACATTAACGATCTGGAAAGATTAATTTCTAGAATAAATTACGGTAATGCAAATGCAAGAGACTTGGTAGGATTAAGAAATTCACTTCAGCAGATTCCAAAGGTAATTGCAATTATTCCTAACAATACAAAAATTCTACAAGATGTTATAGAAATGGCAAATTTTAAGATTATAATGGATTTATTACTCAATTCAATGAAAGACGATACTCCACTAAGCATAAGGGAAGGTAATTTCATAAAAGAACATTTCAATGCAGAATTAGATGAACTTCATAACATTAAAAACTCATCCAAACAGATAATTCTTGATTTGGAAGAAAAAGAAAAATTAAGAACAAATATAAAATACTTAAAAATTAAGTACAACAGGGTATTTGGTTACTATATAGAAATTTCAAGATCTAATTTACATTTAGTCCCAGATAATTACATAAGGAAACAAACTACAGTAAACGCTGAAAGATATATAACAGAAGAATTAAAAATTCTAGAAGAAAAAATATTAACAGCAGAAGAGAAGATAAATGAACTTGAATATGAAATATTTCAAAGTATAGTAAATGAAATAAAAAAACAAACATTAGAGATTCAGGAAGCAGGAAGAAAAATAGGGATTCTAGATTGTCTATTATCATTTGCTACAGTATCATTAAACAATTTCTACACAAAACCAGATATAAATGAGAGTTTAGAAATCGAACTTAAAGAATCTCGCCATCCTGTAGTTGAAAAACTAGAAAGCAATTACGTTCCAAACGATCTAAAAATAAAAGATTCTGAGATTTGTTTTATTACAGGTCCTAACATGTCAGGAAAATCTTCTTTCATGCGTCAGGTAGCATTAAACATCCTAATTGCCCAGATTGGTTGTTTTGTTCCAGCAAGTTATGCAAAGATAGGTATAGTTGATAGGATATTTACAAGAGTTGGTGCATATGATGATCTGACTATGGGACAATCTACATTCATGGTTGAGATGACAGAAACTGCAAATATATTAAATAACGCAACTAGGAGAAGTTTTATTATTTTGGATGAAATTGGAAGAGGAACTTCAACATTTGATGGAGTTTCAATTGCATGGGCGGTATCAGAATATATTTACAACAAGATTAATGCAAAAACCTTATTCGCAACACATTATCATGTGCTTAACAAGTTAGAAGAACATCTAAAGAATGTAAAAAATTACAATTTAGCAGTAAAAGAAACAAAGGATGATATTATTTTTTTAAGAAAGTTGATTGAAGGTGGAACAGACAAAAGTTATGGCATTCATGTAGCACAATTAGCAGGATTACCCAAAGAAGTTATAGAAAGAGCAAGAGTAGTGCAGAAAACATTAGAAGAAGAAGACAGAATGCATGAAAAAATAAATGCAAAAGTCCTTTCAGAACAAAAAACTTTGTTTGATATTTAGAAAATGGTTGACTCGAAAAGAAGTTATTCAATAGCAAAAGAATTAGAATCAAGAGTTGGTTTTAGTGATGTTGGTGATTCATTAAAAGATCTTTTAGATATTTTTGATCCTTTAGAACCTAATATATATGTTTTAACAAATCACGTTATTAAGGAAAGGGAATTAAGTGCTCATCCACGAGAAGAAGGGCAAGAAGATCAACATTATGCCCAAATAACTTTACTAGAACAAAATATTTTTGGACGATTAAATTTTATTTATTTTCATGATGAAGAATTAGATTTGGAATTTTTTCCTGAACTAGACACTACGGATAAAATCTTAGCTTTCTTGGAAAATCCATATACAAATGGAATGCTTA
Organism: Candidatus Woesearchaeota archaeon; assembly: GCA_964616675.1. Taxonomy (GTDB): domain Archaea; phylum Nanobdellota; class Nanobdellia; order SCGC-AAA011-G17; family GW2011-AR18; genus CAZTRI01. The sequence goes on along the minus strand of CAZTRI010000022.1, from coordinate 10,591 downwards.
TTATTCCTTATACATATCATTATAAATCTGAAGAAAAATGTCCTTTTATTATTTTAGGGGCATATGATGCAGTTGAAAGAAGAATTGCATTAGAAATAAGGGAACTTGAAAGAATAGAAAGGATGAAAATGGGAAGATGATAATAAAATTAGATGAAAAAACAATAAACAAAATTGCAGCTGGAGAGGTAGTAGAAAGACCATCTGCAGTAGTAAAAGAGTTATTAGAAAATTCATTGGATGCAGGATCAACAATTATCAATATTGAAATAAAGGAAGCTGGAAGGACATTAATAAAAGTTTCAGATAATGGAATAGGAATGCCTCCTGAAGATCTTAAATTATCAATTCAAAGACATACAACCTCAAAGATTTCATCTGCAGAAGATTTATTCAGTATAAGGACATTAGGTTTTAGAGGAGAAGCATTAGCTTCAATAGCAGCAGTTTCTAATTTAACAATTATATCCAGGCAACAATCATCAATATCTGGTTTTCAGCTTAGGGTTGAAGGTGGCATATTAAAAGAAGAAAATGAGATTGGTTGTGCAGTAGGAACTACAGTGGAAGTAAAAGATTTGTTCTTCAACACTCCTGCAAGAAAAAAATTCATGAAAACAGACAATGTTGAATTAAATCATATTATAGATTTAGTAACAAGATATGTATTAATCAACAACAATATTTCAATAAAACTATATCACAACGATCAGATAATAATAAATTCTCCGGCAACAGAAGAAATGTTATATAATATCTCATCTATTTATGGAACAGAATTTGTTAAGAGATTAATAGAAGTAAATTATCAAAGTGAAATCTTAGAAGTAAATGGTTATATCTCGAAACCAAGTTTAGTAAGAAACGACAGGTCAGAGCAGTCATTTTTTATAAATGGAAGATATGTAAAGAATGATACCATCTCTCAAGCTATTTATGATGCATATCATTCCTTACTTTTTGTAGGAAAACACCCAGTAGTTATAATTTCAATTAAAATAGATCCTTCTAAGATAGATGTTAATGTTCATCCGACAAAACAAATAATAAAGATAGACCAACCTTCATTGGTTTACGACGACTTATATAAGGCAATAAGGACTTCATTAGAAGAGAATAATTTATTTGACACAAAAAAACCTAAACCTACACAAAGTACTTTATCATTACCATCTAGATCAGAAGCTTACAAACCGATAACAACAAGTATAACAGCAGAACAGTTGCAGCAGACAATTTCAGAAATAAAGCAGGACCATTCAGGTTTCATCAGACTTCCAGGTATGAAAATACTTGGGCAGGCAAATAAAACATATTTCTTAGCAGAATCAGATTCCGGAATATTGCTCATTGATCAGCATATTGTTCAAGAAAGAGTATTATATGAAAAGTTCATGAATGAATTAATGGAGGGAAATATTTCAACCCAGCAGTTATTATCTCCACAAGTAATAGAACTGTCTCCTAAACATACAACAACTCTAAGATCTAACCTAGAACTATTTGAAAAATTAGGATTTATAATAGAGGACTTTGGTGAAAATTCATTTGTAGTAAGATCTGTCCCGAGTATATTCTCAAGAGTGCAAGCAAAAGATATTATTCTTGAAGTTCTTGAATCTGGTTCAAAACCAATATTAGATAAGAAAGAAGAAATAATTACTAAGATGAGCTGTGTTAATTCTATAAAGGCAGGAGACGAATGTTCAATACCACAAATAACAAAACTGCTACATGAGTTGGATAACTGTGTTCTTCCATGGACATGCCCACATGGCAGGGAAATAATAATTAATGTTTCCTATCATGACATAGAAAAGATGTTCAGAAGAAAGTGAAAACAATAAAGTTATTAACTATGAATTCCTTTCTTTTATTATATGAAAAAAATAATTTTTATGCTGTTAATACTCAGTACAGTTGTTTGTGCCCAGGGTGTTAATGATTACAATGACGTTTCAAGTTTAGTTATGGATTTTGAGTTATCCTCTAATTTTGAATTTACTCCAATATCAAACAATCCTTTATTTCAGTTTGTTGGTGCTAACATAACTTTATTTCCAAGAGAAACAATTAGTCAAAAGATAATTTCTAGTTCAATAATTACAGATCAAGATTCTATAAAAGAGAAATATGATGATAATATCTTTATTTCATGGAATAATCAAAAAAGTAATTCTTTTAATTACAAGTTTAAGTATGAAGTTAAATCAAGTAACGTTCTTAATGCTATTGATGAAAAAGTAAAATTTCCTATTACTTACATTGATACGCAATACACAAGAGCAACAGGAAAGATTGATATTACTCCAGAAATAAGAGAGAATGCACAGAAGATAGCAGCTGGGGAAGATGATCTTTACATAGTGGTTTATAAGATTGGAGACTGGGTTGAAAAAAACATAAAGTATGATCTTTCAACATTAACAGCAGAAATAGTCCAGCCATCAAGTTGGGTTCTAAAAAACAAACAGGGTGTTTGTGATGAATTGACAAATCTTTTTATTTCAATGGTAAGATCTTTAGGAATTCCAGCAAGATATGTTTCTGGAATGGCATATACTAACACGCTAAATGATTGGGGTCCTCATGCTTGGGCTGAAGTTTATTTTCCTGATAAAGGTTGGGTTCCATTTGATGTTACATATGGTCAGTTAGGATGGGTAGATCCTACTCATATCCCTTTAAAATACAGTTTAGATTCAGGCGAACCTTCAGTGCAGTATACTTGGAAATCAAGAGATCTAGATTTGAAGTCAGATGAAGTTAAACTAAATACTGATTTAAAATCTGATTCAAGAAAGATAGATCCTTTGGTTTATTTTGAAGTAAAACCTTTATTTACAAATGTTGGTCCTGGTAGTTATGTTCCATTTGAAGTTACTATAAAGAACCTTTTTGAATACTACTTACCTAACACAATAATAGTTACTAAAGCAAATGAGTTAACTACAAAGAACTACGAAAGAATTTTATTAAAGCCATATGAAGAAAAGAAACTTTACTGGATAACAAAACTTCCCGAAGAAGCTCAAAGAGGTTATATTTATACAACTTTAATAGAAGTAGAAGATTTCTTCCACACTACATCATCATCAAACATTACATACTCAGCAAAGTATCCTATTATAGATTTACAGAGTGCCTCGGCAGAAGTTAATAAATTATCCATTAAAGAAGAAAAAGTATTCTCTGAAGATCTAGGTTTAGATTGTTCAGCACAGACACATGTTTACACGTATGAAAAACTAGAGATCTTATGTTACTTATATAATCGTGGAACAGTTCAGTTAAAGGATTTAAAAGTTTGTTTAGAAAAAGATTGTTATGATAGCGAATTAGATATTGGGGGGAGAAAAGAATTAACATTTTCGTTATCAAATCTACAGGCTGGGATTCACAATTTTGAAGTTAAAGTAAACAATAATAGAGTATTTACAAAAGATTTAGTAAGTGTTTCAGTTATTGAAAGTCCTGATTTGCAGATTACAGAAATTAATTATCCTAACAATATCGATTATGATCAAGATTTTAAGTTTGACATGTTGCTGGAAGTATTAAGACCAATAAAAGAGGTTTCGTTATCTATAAACAATAATAAATTATTGGAGATAAGTGAGTTAAAAGATTCAAAGAAAATAGTTATACATTCTTCAGGAGACAATTTTGCTTACAAAAACATTAATGTTCATATTAATTACAAAGATGAAAACGGAAAATCCTATAGTTTTGACAAAACATATAATATTGAAGTTCACAACATTCCTTGGTATGCTAAATTAATAAATTACTTAAGAATTCTATTTTGAGGATGTTTTTGTTCAAGATATTGGAAGTAGTCTTTTACTCTGCCTACAACAGCTTTCATATAGTATTTTTCTATCTTCTCCTCAAATATGTTAATTAATTTTTCATTCTCAGTTATTCGATATTTGTTTTTCATTTTCTCAACAAAGAACAATTCTCTCAATCTTCTAAGTTGTCTTCTAATATTGGATTGTGCAACACCGTTCAAAGCCAAGTTATGGTCTTTTCTATTCTTGATTACTAAATTCTGTATCTGGTCACAGTCTATTGCCATGTGAGAATCAACTAAAACATGAAATATGTCCACAACAATGTCTCTAGAATCACCAGGTTGCAGTAAACCTACAGAAAGACATATTTTCCTCATTGCTTCCCTCTTGTCTAGGTTTTCAGGAGCTTCATATTTTCTCAGAGTTATTTCTGCTAAAGGAGTATCATGCGATTTAGTCCTCTTTTGCATATTAAAATCTAGTTTGAAATTTGTTTAAATATTTTTGCTTTTTCTAAAAACAAGGTTAGAAAGGTTGTATTCTTTAGTCATTGTCTGAAAAACAGCTTATACATAACATATAAAAGGATAATATCAAAAAATATCCTAATCCAGAAAAATCTTTGTTCCAACTTTCTTAAATTAGAAGGAACTCTTAAGTCATCAAGATAAACAACGTCTTTGGCTGCCTTATTTACAACAGCATATTTTTGTCCTTCTTCTCCAACAAGCATAATCACCCAGCTTAAGCTTTCATTATAACCAGCTTCAAATTCATCCAAGAAAAAATTATGATCTAATTCCATCTTGGTTTTATTAAGTGAATGATCTTCAGCAATTTTAATAGCTTCTTTCACAGTTAAATTCCCAGAAAAGTTTCTATTTTTAACATTATCAAACTTCCATCTCATAAGTGTTCCATCTACCCTAATATCAATAGAAACACCTTCATCAAGAACATAAGTCTCATTAACATATCCAAACCATCTAAACATATAAGTATTATTGTAATAATTAACCCGCTCATCAAACACAAACTCTTTCATTTGTGCTTGTGGTACAAACTCTAATAATCTAAAAGCTTGTTTTTTTGCGGTCTTCTGATCAATCACGTTATTCAATCTCCGATCTACTTCCCTATGAAATTCAACAACTTGTTGACCATCAAAAAGTAAATAGCTTCCATCAACAAAGGTTAGCTTTCCATCATTTTGATTTAAAACAGTTTGATTATAAAAGAGTTCATTATTTGCAGTAACAGTACCTACAAGTAAAATCATAAGTAAAATTATCTTCCACATTTTCAAATAAATAATAGTCCTGCAGCCATTATCATCGCTACCCAGAATACCTTCTTATCCCATTCCCAGACCTTTTTACCATCTAATATCCAGAAAGGCAGCATGTTAAAAACAGCCATCCAGCTATTGATTCTAAACCCAAATATAAATAGTGTTTTAACAAATCCGTCACTGATCAAAGTTAAAGATAAAAAAACTATAGCTAGTATGATGTTCATTAAAGGTCCAGCAACAGATATTAATCCATTTTTCTTAACATCTTTTGGTCCACGAATAACAACAGCACCAGGGGCAGCAAATACAAATCCTAAAAAGCTCATAGCAATTGCAGCTAATAACATTTTGTCATCAGCAAAGAATTCTGCAAAATAATTTAGTTTTTGTGCAACAAACTTGTGTGCAAGTTCATGTAATAGAAAACCTAAGCCTACAGCAATGAATGAAATTAGTAAACTAAGAAGCAATCCTTGTTGTTTAGATAATACAATTCCAAAAGCTATAGTAACAGCTAACCATGCTTTAACAATGTCTTTAATTTCTCTTTTTGAAAATAACATAGAAATAAAAAAAGGAAAGAAGTTGTATTTATTCCTTCTTCTTTTTGCCTTTATCACTACTTGCGAAGTAAATTATAGCTATTACAACTATAACTACAAGTACCCAAAGCCATGTTTTTCCACCAGCTTTTTGTTCACCTGCAGCAGCTTGTTCTACTTGAGCTTGAGCAGCAGCAGCTTTTTGTTCATCTGCCTTTGCTAGATCTACAGGAATTTCTTCTCCAGTTGGTGTTTCTGCAGTTGCATTGCCTTTTTCACCAGAAGGCACCATATATGTGGTTGGAACAGACTCTCCTGTTAATTGAGTAACAGATCCTGTACATCTTCCTTGTGCACAGCTTCTAGCACATTTTACTTTTAATGGACCTTCACAAGTTTGTTCAATCAAGTTATCCTTATCGTAACAGTAGTCATCGAAGACATCTCTTCCTATATTTGTAGCTTTTGAGATAGAACTATGGAAGAAAAAATTCTTATCATCATTATCTAAACATTCTTGTTGCACTGTTGGGAATTTTCCTCTTTCCCTACAAGCACCAGCTTCACAAATACCATCACAAGCTATCTCTTTACCACCTTCACAATTATACTTAAACACTGTTCTAGTGCTAAGGCAGTAATCTCTGAATACTTTATCAACACCAAATTTACCACCAGAAACGCTACCTACAGCGTAAGGGTTATCTGCTGGATCAGTATCAGTACAATCTGTTTTTAATGTTTCTATACCAGAACCATATCCTAAACATTGACCTCTTGCACATCTTGATTCACATGCAATTTTTTCACCTTTCTGAACGTCCCCATCACAATAGTATTCAAAGACAGTCCATTTGTCAAAACAGCCATCCTGATATGCAGTAAGCTTATCACCTACGGTTACAGCACCTTGCAAATTTATATTCTTTCCACCATCAGAATCAGAACATAATGGTCTTTCTTGTGCAACAACAAAAAGTGCACTTAATATCAACATCGCTGAAATTAATAATATACTTTTTTTCATATAAATACCCCTCCATACTTTTAATAGAAGGAATTCTATATTATATTTAAATTTTACTGTTCTTGTTTTATTGTCACCTTATAGTCACAAAAACATATATTTCCTCGATTTAGTTATTTTATTGATATAATACGGAATTTTTATAAAGGAAACAAACACGCAAGATTCATGGCTTGTTTTGTTGCAAATCTTTCAATAGGAAAAGGTAGTTGGTCAGAATTAATAAAAATAATAGAATTAGAAACATGGGATAAGATTATTTTGATAACAAATGATTTTGGGAAAGAGAAATTTTCATGTAAAAAAACAGTTGAACTTATTTTGATTAATGATGCAGAACCTCTTCAAGTAATAGTAAATAAAATAATTTCAGAACTAAAAGATAAGTTAACAGGAACAGAAGTAGGATTAAGTTTAATTTCAGGTACAGGTAAAGAGCATAATGCTTTATTAGCAGCATTAATGAAATTAGGATTTGGTTTCAGGTTAGTTACTTATGAAAACAATAAAGTTGTTGAAGTATAAAATTCAGATGGGATTCTCCCCTCACCCCTATTAGCGACGCAGTCTAAATTATTAACAAGTTTTAAATAATAATCTCCTCCACGTTAATCTATGAAAGAAACTATTTTAATATTTGCAGCTCATTCAGATGATGATTGTCTGGGATGTGGTGGTATTATAGCAAAATATTCTTCAGAAGGTAAAGATGTTATTGGGATTATTTTTAGTAGGGGGGACAAGAGTTCTCCTTGGTTGAAAAAAGAATTTATAGTAGAAACAAGAGAAAAAGAAACAGAAGAGATTGGAAAATTTATAGGTTACAAGCAGACAATAATTTTAGGTTTGCCAGATGGTAATTTAATAAATGAAATTGCAAAACCAGAAGTGAAAAAAAAGGTAACAGATTTAATAAAAAAATATAAACCTTCACAAATATTTATCACATCTCGTTTAGATCCGCATCCAGATCATCGTGCAGTAAACAAATGTGTTCTAGATATTTTAGATAAATTAAATTCCAAAATATCTACTTACACTTATGAGATTTGGGATGTTATTAACGACAATAATCCTAGGATGTATGTTGATGTTACAAAATACTTCAAAAAGAAAATAAGGGCTTTGAAGATGTTTCAGTCTCAAAAGCATTACATTTATCCTTTATTAGTCCCTGTATATTATAGGGCTATTATATCCGGTTTTCACAACAAATGTAGGTTTGCAGAAAGATTCTATAAGATTAGGTAAGTTTCAAACGTTTTTTTAGTTCCTTTAATTCACTTTCAGTTACCTTTCTTATTTCTCCAATTGGAAGTTCTCCGAGCATCAAGTTCTCAATCCTAATCCTTTGTAGTTTTTTAACCCACGCACCAACCTTTTGCATGCTTCTTCTTATTTGTCTGTTTTTTCCTTCTGTAAGAACAATAGTAAATCTTTTGGCACTTAATCTTTTTATTCTAGTTGGATTAGTTTTTCTGCCAAACAGTTTCATTCCTTCTTCTAATTTACTTAATTGTTCTTTTTGCATAGGCATTGTTGCTTGAACTAAGTATTCCTTTTCGTGTTCAAATTTAGGATGTGTTAATCTATAAGCGATAACACCATCATTGGTTAATAATAATAAGCCTGTTGTATCTTTATCAAGTCTTCCTACAGGGAATACTCTTTCAGGAACCTTAACAATATCCATAACATTTCTATCATCTTTATTTGCGCAAGTAGTTACATAACCAGCAGGTTTGTTTAGGATGTAATACACTTTATTTTGTATGTCTTCTATTGCTTTATTATTAAGTTCTATCTTGTCTTTTGAAGGATCGATCTTAGTGCCCAAAGTAGTAACTACAACCCCATTTAATTTTACTAAACCGTCTTGGATATATTTTTCAGCCTGTCTTCTGGAACATATTCCTCTTTCAGAAAGATACTTTTGTATTCTTAATTCCATTATTATTAGTAAATTAGAAGAATTAATAAACCTTAGCAGTACTCGCACACCTTACTCTTTTCAGATTTTTTAAACTTATCACAGCAATTTTTACAGCAGAATTTGTGACCTTTGTAGCTCAGTGATTTTTTCACCAAAGCCTTCGTGCAAACCTTACATCCTTCTTTTTTCGACTTGAATAAATCTAACAAACCCATAATACAATTTATTGCAGAACTTATTTAAATAATTATTTAATTCCAATTTCCTCTATTTCTAGGATCAGCAGGCCACTCAACTCTTATAGCAATAAGGTAATTTACTGTTGCCTTTCCTCTATTGGTTTCAACTTCAGCCTCAAAATCAGGCCCAGACATTCCAAAATAAGATTTATCACCCACGAATCTTATTCTACCCTCAAAATTCGCATCTTTCACATTTCTTTCTCTTAATTCTTTTTTATGCATATCAAATGTTTCCCAGGCTAATCTATCTCTATCTTGAGCAGTCAATCTAGGATCTGGATTAATATATACAGTCTCATAAGATTCATCTTCATATTCAAAAGGTCTTCTTTCCATAAAAATAAAACAATTAAAAAAAATTATTTAAAACTATCTACGAGCCCAGGAGGATTCGAACCCCCGACCTACACATTAGGAGTGTGTCGCTCTATCCAAGCTGAGCTACAGGCTCAATAAGAAAAAAGAAGTACAAAAGGTTATATTTAACTTTTCTTTTCAATGAATAGCATAATAATCTTGAAGAACAATCCTATCAACATCTTTGCAGTCTGTAACAACATAAAGTCTTCCATCACCAAGTTCAATAATCTTTCTTGCTAATTCTTCACCTTCTTTGTTAAGTCCTATTCCAATAACGGAAATCGTAATTCCTGCATTTTTAGCTTGTGCAACAAGATCCATTGTATCTTGTTTAGGAGTTTCCCCCATAGTAGGCACAGCATCAGTAATTAGGACTAAATGTTTTGTAATATTCTCTGAAGGAAACATATGTATTGCTTTTTTGATAGTACTTGCAATGTCAGTCTGTTGTTTTGCTTTAATTCGTGCAATCTTTCTTAAGAATAATGAAAAATCTTCTGTAGGATAAACTTCATCTTCAACTTTCGATCCAAACACCACAAGCCCAACTTTATCCTTTTGGTTAATAGCATTATAAGCCAATGCAATTCCAGCTCTTTTACACATAGAAACTTTTTCACCTTTCATAGAACCAGAAGCATCCAATCCATAAACAATACATATTCTTCCCTTGCTTTTTCTTTCATAAGTTTTTAAGTCATGTACTTCAAGTGTGTCCCTTCCTCTTTTTATTGTTCTCTTAATAGAATCTCTTATTGCAATATCTTTGTACTTGTCATGTTTTCTATATTGTCTAACATCTTGTTTTTCACCATAAACATCTTTTTCTTTATTTATTCTTTCTCCAAAACCTTTTGCTTTCAAGTCTTCCAGTTCTTCAACAAACATTGTTAATGAAGCAAGTTCAAATCCTTTATCAGTTATTCCGCCTTCTTTATCAATAATTCCATCTTTTTTCATTTCCTTTGATTTTTCCTGCATTTTCTCTTTCAGTAGTCTTTGAAACTCTGGTAAATTTAAATTTCTTTTCAAAGATTCAGTATCATAACCAGAAACAGCTTTCAATAATTTCTCACCAAACATCTTTTCGGCATTAGCATAATTTCTAACCATTTGTTCAAACATCATATCAGGATTAAAAGCCATTAGCCCTTGGTTTAGGACTTCATCTATAATTCTTCCTTCTTGAACTTTCTCTTTATTACCTTCAATTAAACTATGAGAAATACCATCATCATTAGGATACATCACACCTTTATTTTCAGAGCCTTTACTTATATTGTCCACTTCAGTGTCAGAGTAAATCTCCTATCTGTTTTTCATTCCTTTCCTTAAACTTTTCAAATTCTTTTTTCAAGAATTATTCATTACCAATTAAGTATCTTAATGAAGGTTTT
>CAZTRI010000021.1:0-6378 GCA_964616675.1 Candidatus Woesearchaeota archaeon | reverse complement strand
TCTTTCTTGTTCAAATTCATTAACTCCAATATGTCCTTTTGGTCCCATAAAGAAAGGAGAAACTTTTCTTAATTCATCATGAAGTTTTCTTCCAATCTCATTTGCTTCAGGTAAAGAACTTGTAAACAACGAGTTAAGAATATCAGTAGCACATCTTGTATCTACTAAAGCCCCTAATGACGTAGGCATAGAAGGAACAAGTGCGTATCTTGAAACATCTAGTACACTTTTTGCAGCATCCTTATCAAAATCACCTTTTCTCTTTTCCCTTATCTCTTTCCTTCGTACTTCAATATCCTTTCCGCCATTTTTTCCTTCAGCAGTTAATTTGACAAGTACTTTATAAACTTCAGCGTCAGATAATTGATAATCTAAAAATCTTTGATTTACATCAGCTCCCCTCATAAAATCAGTTAATCTTTCAGTCAGTTCAGCATATCCTCTACTGATTCCATCTAAAGTATCTAATATTAAATCTTTATGTGAAGAATCTCTTATACTTGGATTTGCAGCTGCACTCTCAACAAGATTATCCCATCTTAAATATCTGGAAGATTTAACTTGAGGATGTGCCTGAGGATGTCCAGTTATTAATTTTCCAACTAAATCTGAAACACCTTCTAAATAAAATCTTAAGTGACCCATTTCTCTAATAGAATTATGTCCATGTGTCAATGCCCATTTTTCAATAAAAGCTCCAGATTTTCTAGTTAATTTATCCATTGAAGGAACTGAAGTATTAGAAACAATATCATCAACAACATCTAATGGGAAATCTTCTTGTTCAAAAGCTTCTATAAATCTTTCTTGAAATGATTCATGTGTCCTGCTATATGCAGCTATAAAAGTTGCAAATATTTCTCCTGGCATTGTATCCCTTACAGCAGAAATACTACCATAAGGATTTGTGAAAAAGAAATTTAGAATAGCATGTTCGCGCTCATCTGTAAATTTTTCAGCAAATCTTCCCATTTTTATAATTCTAATTCAAATCTCCTTAAAAAGAATTATTATACTGCAACACAACAAATAAAAATATAATAAAAAATAAGCGAGGCCTCGACACCTCTTTCTCAAATTAATTATGTTCAAGCTTGTTTATATAGAATTCCCAATACTAAAGCAAGTTTTAGAAATTAATGTTCTCAAACATTCTTTTTGCAATATCTTAGAACACCATATAACCCAACACCCATAACAGCCAATATCAGCATTGCTATAGTATTTCCAGCTCTTACCTTTCCAGGATCAATAGTAGCACTTCCAGTAACTTCACTTACTCCTTCTCTAGTGGAATTAGAATCACCACCTTGAGGTCCTACTGTCCAGAGAGCGTGTACTGCAATAGAGCTCAACATAAGAACCAATAATAGTAATACTATTTTTTTCATCTTCTATAACTACTTAGTAAAGGTATTATATAAATTTTACTACTTATTTACCATAGTGTAACAACCACAGCAGTTACAAATAAGGTAATAAATACAGCTTTAATCCACCAAGGTCCAAAAACCGTAAATTCAGGTTGTCTTTCTCCTAATTTTCTAGCTTTAGAATGCATTATGGTAATTAAGGTGAGCATTAACCCATCTCCAACTACAGCAGATATCTCCATTACTCTTACAAAACCAACTAACTGGATTAATGTAAATATCACAGGAACAATAATCACCATAAGCCATGAAATAAAATTCCTTATTTTATAATCTGATTTATAAGAATCTTTTAGAGCAAATGATAAAGCTAAAAATGCAGTAGTCAAAGGAAGAACTGCAAAGATATTAACTAGAAATTTAATATTACCGCCCAGTATATTTCCCAATCCTACAGTTGCAACTTCAGTAGTTTCATTCCCAGTTATTCCCACAATCAAAGTTGTAAATATTATATAGATAATTACAGCTACACTTACTCCTGTTATTATTGCTCTTTTCAAAAACAATTTATTTGTTAATTCTTTTTTCATTTCAGGAATAGCATAAATTCCTAAAGAAGCAAATAAAATTACACCATAAGGGATAAATATATTTTTTAAATTAAAACCGCTTAAATTTTCAGGTTTAATACTAGAAAAACTTAATACAGCAATTGCAGTAACTAAAATAATAACTAATGAAGTAAGGATTTCTTCAAAACCTTCAAATATTCTGAGTCCAAAATACATTATAAATCCAAATATAGAAATAAATATAATAGATATCATCATCTTATTCAAATGTAAAATAGAAAATAAAGCTTCACCAACACCAATACTATAAGCAATTAAAGCCCCATAAATTCCAATTATCATGGCAGCAGACATTAATAATTTTCCAGTTTTTCCAAGATAAATCTCAGCAAGTCCAGGCAGTTGATGATGTTCCTTAGTTCTCAAAAGAATTTCAGCTAAATACAAACTAATTACACAAACAATAATTGCAACTCCAATCATAACAAGAATTCCAGTCCAGAATCCAGCTTTAGCAACAACGTAGGGGATACCGAATATTCCAGCACCTATAGTAGTTCCAATTAATGTAGCAAAAGCTCCATACCACTCTTTTTCCATGTGACTATTTTGTTAATACATATATTTAAATTATTTCTAATTTCTTATTTTTCCTAAGGCCTCGTAGTTTAGCTTGGATAGAATATTTGGTTGCGGACCAAAAGGTCAGGGGTTCAAATCCTCTCGGGGCCGTTTATCTTTTCACCTTTCGTTTTAATTTACCATCTAGTCCACAGTATTCTAAATAATCATCAAATTTTCCAAAAATTTCTATTAGTTTAAAAAAGTCGCTTAGATCAGGAGTTTGATTTCTCTCAAGTGCTTCATTTATCTTTGTTATTAAATAAACTCTTCCAGCTTTATCATATATTTCTGTTAATCTAGTTCCAACATAATGTACAGCAGGCCTTACAGGATCCCAATCTCCTCTTTGAAATTGATTATCATATCTGATTCTAGGAATCCCTCTATGATCAATTGCATAAGCAAAAATAGACTTACTTTGATCAAGTAATCCTTCTTTATCTCTTTGATCTAAATCTTTCGGAAATTCCATACGATATCCTAAAAATACAAAAGTTTCCGTGATAAAATCATCATATATTTCTATCAGAGTTGAAGAACTTCCAAGATCTCTACAGGCAGCATATATTGAATTTTCATCGTATGCAAAAACTTTCTGTTGATCTTGAATCACAAATTTTACCATAAAAATAATTGATTAGAAAAGTTAATAAAATAGATGCCCCGGCCGAGATTTGAACTCGGGTTACAGCCTTGAGAGGGCTGCGTGATTGACCGGACTACACTACCGGGGCTTAATAAAAAAGAACAACTGAGTATTAATAAAGCTTTTTCCTAAATAATAAAAATTAGGGCCTATGAGGATTTGAACCCCAATCAATCGGTATCTCCTAAAATTGGCATAATAGTCAACACAATTGTATTGTCCGAAGCCGATTACACGATCCAAGTTATGCTATAGGCCCTTATGAAGATTCATCAGAACATTAGCTATTTAACCTTTTTGATAAAGACTCAATAGTGCAAACTTGATTCTCAAATAATTTAACTCTTAATCGATCATCAACTTTAACACCTTTTCTTTTAAATCCTTCTTTAAGTATAGAATAAAGTTTTTTTCCATGTTTGTCAAGATCAGTTAGAATAACAACTTCATCATAATCTGCATTATCAACAATTTCAAAAATAGACCTATTCAAAGTAATAATATTAGTAACACCAAATTCTTCAAGTGCCTTCTTATCTTTAATACCTTCAACAATAATAGTTTTTCCATTAAGTTGTTTAAACTCCTCAGTGAAATCATCCATTATAAAAGAAGAGAATTTATGATTTTTAACACTTTCGCTAAATCACCGAAATCCTTAAAAACTGGATTTGAATTGTTTTTATTAATGCTAGATAAAATAAAATCATTCTTCACAGATATCTTTGGTAATATATTTAGTACCAAGAAACAGATTAAATTAGGATTATATGGACCGCCTAACTCGGGTAAGAGTACATTAGCAAACAGAATATGTATGGACTGGTTAGGTGAAGAGATGAGTACTGTTTCTTCAATACCTCACGAAACAAGAGAAGTTAATGTAAAAGAAAGTATAAACATGAAATCAAGAGGAAAAGAACTTTCATTTAATTTAGTTGATACCCCTGGAATTGCAACCAGGATTGATTATGAAGATTTCTTGCATCATAAGCTTCCATTAAAAGAAGCAAAGAAGAGGGCAAAAGAAGCAACGAAAGGAGTTATTGATGCTATTAAATGGTTAGACAACGTGGATTGTGTTTTAATAGTTCTTGATTCGACAAAAAACCCATACAATCAGGTTAACATTACAATAATAGGAAATCTAGCAGCACGTAACATTCCGGTTCTTATAATAGGAAACAAAATAGATTTAAAGAAGGCTGACGTTAAAAAGATAGAAGCTGCATTCCCACAATATAAGGTTATAGGAATATCAGCTGAAAAAGGTAACAACATAGATGATTTTTACGAAGAGATATTTAAATTAGTGAAAGGAAAATGATTAGATTACAATATATGCCATTTAGTGAAATAGGACATCTTGAGACAGATGAAAGGTTAAAAAAAATATTAAAGAGTGTAAAGGAAGACAAAATAATTTTAATTGATGGTAAGTTAGAACCTTATGAAGAAACTGAATTAATAAGAAGAACAATGGAGATGATTGATAAGCAGTTTAAGGGAATTGAAATTGCAAGTATCGATTATAAGAAAAGGAATGAAGATTTATTTGATAAATTTAAAATTGTTGTAGCTAACTTAATTTTAGGAAAGAATTCTGGTTTTACAATAGTAGGTCCAGCTACAATAGTTAAGGAAATAAAAAAAGATCCTTACAAGATTGAATTATTTACTTTCGAAAATTCAAGAAAGAAGAGATAAAAAATGCCTCATAAGTGTGTAAGATGTAATACAACATTTGTTGACGGATCAGCAGACTTGCTTAAAGGCTGTACAACTTGTGGTGGGAAATTCTTTTTCTTTGTAAAGAAGGAAAATTTAGAGAAGGCAGATAAAGTTACAAAATTCTTAAGCGAAGAAGAAAGGCGTCAGATTGAACATGATGCATGGGAGATTATTGGTGAACCTTTTGATGATTCTCCTGTAATATTAGATCTTGAATCTATTAATATGTTAGAAGAAGGTAAGTTTGAGATAGATTTAGCTAAGTTGTTTAGAAAGGAACCTTTAGTTTACAGATTGGAAGAAGGAAAATACGTTATTGATCTTGCTGGAACATTCAAGAACTTGGATGGTAAGGAAGATTAGTAAAGATAAGATTTATAAACATTTCTCGTTTACAATAGTTAACATGAGTGGATGTAATTCAAGTTCAGAAGAAAATGTAAAGCAGCTGGAAATGCCTATAAAGCCAGACATGACAATATCAGATGTTATAGACCAGTATCCTCAATCAATAGAAATAATGTTGTCTTATGGATTGCATTGTGTTGGGTGTCACGCTAATGTTTATGATACTTTAGAATCTGGTTCTTTAGGTCATGGAATGCCGGAAGATGTTTTCAAAAATATGATAGATGAATTAAATTCTGCAGCATTAAACAAATCAGACAAAGACTTAGAACTTACTCCAAGAGCAATTGAAGTTATCTCAGAAATGGCAAAGCAAGAGAATAAAGCAGGATTAAAAATAAAAGTCATTAAAGGTGGATGTGCTGGTTCAAGTTATGATCTTTCATTAGAAGATTCTCCAGAAGAAGGGGATAAGGTGATTGAGTTTGAATCATTAAAAATTTTCATAGACAATGATAGCTTCAATAAAATAAAAGGTTCAACTATAGATTACGTTAAAGGATTACAAGGAGCAGGGGTAAAGATAACTAATCCTAATGCAAAAGCAGGTTGCGGTTGTGGTAATTCTTTTAGATAAAATGATTAAGCCAGATAAGTATATAGCAAAAGTAAAAGAAATTAAACAAGAAACTGAAGATATAAAAACAATAACTGTAAAGGTAAATGAAAAATTTGATTTTATTCCTGGCCAGTTTGTAATGTTTAGTATTGATGGGATTAATACAGATAAAGGTCATCCAATTAAAAAAGCTTATTCTATTGCTTCTGCACCAAAAAAAGATCTGGAATTTTGTATTAAGATAGAAAAACACCACTCTTTTACAAGAGAACAGGTAAACAAATGGAAAGTGGGAGATAAATTTAATATTCAAGGCCCTTTTGGAAATTTTCTTTTAAAAGATGTTAATAATTTAGTTTTCATTGCAGCCGGAACAGGAATTGCTCCATTCATGTCAATGTTAAGATATTCAAAAAACAAAAATATAACTTTATTTTATTCAGTAAAAACAGAACAAGAATA
>CAZTRI010000020.1:0-2407 GCA_964616675.1 Candidatus Woesearchaeota archaeon | reverse complement strand
GTAAAAAACGGTATTGAATCTGAATATATCTATAACATAAAAGATAATGAGCAGGCTTTTAAAAAAGCCGCCTCAAAAGCATATGAAACTGTTTTTGGAGTTCCTGAAGACAAACAGGATAAAGAACACATCTATAGTTTTTTAACACAAAGCAATGCACCTACATACTCAAAAATGATTCAAGCATTAATGCAAACAATTACTCCTGATATAAAAAAACAAATGCTCCTTAATGCACTGGACGAGGCTGGCAGATCAGATTTAAAATCTAATGATAAATTTATTATTAAAATGCTTGAACAGGATTTTACTTATGAGAACTTAATGGAATTATTTAAAGAGCTTAAAAATACAGCACCAGCACAAGGAAAAAGTCCTCATAAGAAATAACAGATAACCCTTACAGCGATCTCTATTTTTGATTAGCTAAAAATAAAATTCAAAAGGGCAGGAATATTACCTTCTTTTAATATATGTCCTGTATTCTAATAACATTCACAAGTTACCTAGCCCACCCCGCCAAAAGCGGGGTTTTTTATTGCTGTATCCCTTTAATGTAATGACTTTTGCATATGTTAAACTAAAAAGAAAGATTTAAGGAGAACGATTATGAAGGTTATGCTTTCTCAATTAATGAAATTACATGATTTAGGTATAGCATTTAGCCATGATCGAACTGTAGGTGATGGAAGCTCATTAGATGCAGTAATTATTAAACGAGAACCTGGAGGCAATGAGATTATTGGGACTGAGTTAACTGATTTAGACACTCATAGCAGAATTAGAGTCCCTGTTAGTAAAGATGTTGTAAACCAACTAGCAAGAGCAATTTCAGGTAAAGTACTTGTACTAGGTTGGAGTAGACAAGTTGTTGTTGATTTACGTGGCAAAGAAATAGTACCAGATATAGAATTTTAAACATTCAAAAAACTTTCTTACATTTATAACAGTTTCGAAGCGTTATTTTTTCTTTATAACGGCTCGGAACTGCTACGCAGATTCCTCACTTATTAGCCTAGTTACTTCACGTCTGATCGCATTTGCCGGATAAACCGGACAAATGCTTTATTCACCAGTACAAAATTCCATACTCATTAACAACTTTTCATATACGGAAAAACCTTCACTTGCAAACCTGTTGTTGAATCACTGTCATTCTTGGTTCTTGTTCTTAATTCAAATCTTAAAAGATTATAAAATTATGATTAAATCAACCCTTGAGCATTGCAATAGAAAATTAAAACTTATATAAGTAGATTAGAGCATAGATTATTTAACTATAAATAATTTTATGAACTTAGATACTTAACATTTAAGATTTATATTTATGGAAATTACTACTGGCAAACTAACTCCTCTAGCTCAGAGAATAGTAATAAAACCTCCACAAAAGGAAGTTAGAACTGAACCTTCACAAATACAGATAGCAACTACCCCAATCAATTCATCAATTACATTTGATCTATCACAATTATTAGCATCTACATCTTCAGGAGGGAATTATGCTGATGCTTTACTTCACCAATATTTCACAATTGCTAAAGAGAAATATTTAGCTGAGGAGCATGAGTACCTTAGAAATCGGGGCATAGATCCAAGTACTAAATCAGAATCAATAAGAGAAGATATAGAAAAACGAATAACAAGACTTAATTCATGTCTAAGGGTAAATCTGGATCAAGTACTTCCTGTAATAAATCCAGAAGGTAAGAGATTAAAAACATATTATTTTGCAGGAGGAAGCGACATTATTCAGCCATTAGCTGGAATCAATTCAACAGATTGGATTTATTCTGACATGATATTAAGAGGTTCCACAAGAGACCCTTTAGAAAGATGGCAATTACCAACAAACCTTGACTATCTTGAATCAGAAATCTCAGATTTAGGCGGGGTATTTGATTCTGTAAAGGTAGATTGTGAGGGATTAACCAGAGAAAAGATAAATATTTCAAGCGATAGTGAAAGAGAATTTTTCAATCTCCTGCACCAAGAAGCAAAGACTTTACAAGAAGGGGAAGAAAAAGAGTTTAATTCAGAAATTGTAAAAATTGTTTTAGGGGCTAAAAATGGCGAAGTGAGAATTCAAAGGATTGTAGAAGATTTCTATAATGTTAGTCTTTGCAATGGAAATGTCAATTCACTTCTTGAATTAAAATCAAAAGAGGATAATTCATTTGAGGTTTTTGAAGTCTCCGATAATAAGGCTAAAGCTGAATACAAGTTCAAGGGTAACCTATTCTTACCACAAAGAGAAATGAGAGATAGTAGTCTGGTTTATTACACAGGTGTTAATGCAAATATTTTTATTCCACCTGAACTTCAAGAAGGATATGATGTTCTTTGGGCAAAGGAAATAAGATTTTTAGAGAATAAGGAAACCAGAAATAGACTTGGAGAATTACTT
>CAZTRI010000019.1:0-24676 GCA_964616675.1 Candidatus Woesearchaeota archaeon | reverse complement strand
TTATATTGGAATGACTAGAATATATGATTTTAATAACGATGGAATTGTAGATTCGGTGTTGATTGAGATTAGTGGAAAAGATCATGATCAATTAATAAGAATCCAAAACCTTGAAGGCCTAGATTGTGTTTTATATAAAAGTTTATTTCCAAAATATACAGATCTATTTAGTGCACGAGATGCATTAACTCAAACTGATGCTTTACTTCCTGATTCAATTGGTATCGGACCTTTTCAAAGAATATTTGATGCGATGATAGGAGAAGCAACAAGATGAGTGTTGTTATTGATTCAAAATATGAATTAACTGAATTCGTTACTGAAGGTGGAGAAGCACAGATTTTTAGAGCTAGAAGAGATGAGGAAGATGCTGTAGTAAAAATTTACAGAAGTGCTAATTTTGATGTTCCTTATTTCAAATCTGTTCCTGAAGTTGTTGGTGAAAGAGAAATTGGTGTAATTAAAAAAGCTACTTCTGATAACAGAAAAGATTTTCCTAGATATGTTGATGACGGTTGGATTAATGTGGGAGCTGGAAGAACTAGATATTTAGTTATGGAACCTTTTGATTCTAAAGGAAGTAATCTTGAGGACCTCCTTAGAAGATTTGATTTTAATCCTACACAGGAAGAAGCTGTTCACATTTTAAGACATATTTCTGAATCTGTGGATTATCTTCATACATTAGGTGCTGAACCTGTTATCCATAGAGATTTAAAAGCGGGAAATGTGTGGGTTAATTCTGATGGTTCCACTGTCCTACATGATCTCTCAACTTCAAGAAAAGGTCCAGGAACAACTGCAACTAATACTATGCAGGTTGGAAGCGTTGTTTATATGTCTCCCGAAGTAAGAATGAGTAAAAGTGTTTCTAAGGCAACTGACATTTATGGATTAGGAATGTTGGGTAAACATTTACTATTAAAAGAAGTTTTTACAGCTAAGGATGGATATATTACCAGAAAAGATTTTTCTCAACTTAATGTTAATAAAAAATTAGCTAAAGCTCTTATGAAAGCTACTGAAGAAGATCCTGAAAAAAGATATCAAACTGTAGATGAGTTTGTTGAAGCTATTGAGAAAACTGGAATTGTTCCTTATGTTAGAAGGAATTTGGAGGAAAAAGTTGATGTGAAACCAAAGGTTGAACGTGGGTTGGTTAAAAGATTTTTATTTTATGAAGACCACCCAATTGCGGAATATTTTTGGAGTATAATAGGTGCAGGAGGAGGTGCATTATATGGTATTGTTAATAGCCATATATTAGCATTACCAGTCCATCTAGAAATGAAAGACACTGAGGACCTAATTAATCTTGTATCTGTTTCCAGTTTTGCAGCTGCTACTCTTGCATTATATAAACATGCATTAAGACCATTAGGAATCGGAGCTTATGAGAATGTACTTATACCTCTTGGATGGCATATAGCAGATTTCTGGTTAAGTCCTGGTATTACTATGGGTGAAGAACTAGTAGTGGATGAACGAGATAAAAATCCTTTCAATGGAATTATGGATCAAATAAAATCAAAGAAGAAAGAAAGAAAATGGTTGAAAAATAGAAAATATTTAATTGATCATAAGATGCATTAATGATCACAATATATTTATTACTATTAAAAATATAGATGAAAAATAAATTTAGATTTTAACAAACTTATCTAATTCTTTCTTTGCTTTTTCCCTTTTCTTCTGATGTTCTTTTAGATATAATTTTACTTTTTCTATTAATATTGCTTTCAATTCTCCAGTTAATAATTTACCTGATTTATAATCATCATAAACTTTCTTTAATTTTTTATCATCTGATTCAAAGAACATTCTCAACCATTGATAACTAACATCAATATCAGGATTTCCCCCTAACTTTCTATGTTTTTCTATTGTATCCTGACCTCCTGAGAAAGCATACTTTTTTATTTTTAATTCAGCTTCTTCCGGAGTATCTGTTAAAGAAACATAAGATAATGGATCACTGCTTGACATTTTTCCACCTTTCAATCCAGGCATGAACATGTGATATGTTGAACTTAATGTCGTAAATTTGTAAAGTTTAATTCTACTCATTATATCTCTTGCAAGTTTTAAATGAGGATCCTGATCACTTCCAACAGGAACTACTACTGGAACTAAACCTTCAAATTCTTTTAACTGTGGATGAAGCATATCAGAGACCTGCAATAAAGCTGAAGCTAATTTTCCAGGTGTAATATCTCCATAAATTGCTTTTACTTCATTAAATGTAACGTGTCTTGCTACTTCATTTGCTAATGCATAATAAGCATTTGATTTCTTTCCATCTTTTGATCTCTGACTTTGAAAATAGAAATCACAATTCTTTGGTTTTAATCCTAAAGCAATATAATTTGTTAAGTATTCTTCCAAAGCAACTTCTCTTAATTCATCCATATTAGAATTTCTTGTATTATAAGCTTCTATGTCTGCTACTGTTATGTATAATTTAGCTCCTAAAGATTGATATAATAAAACTTGCTGTAAAACCATAGCATGACCAAAGTGAAATTTTCCAGAAGGCATTAATCCTGTCATCATCACAAACTTCTGTTTATTCTTAACTGCATTTAAAATTTTATCAAAGTCTCTGTTACCATAAACTATTTTTCTTCTGAAAAGTAAATTGTCATTAAACTGCTTAGGGAAATTTGATTGCATAGGTGTTATTCCAAACTCTTTCATTAATCTATTATAATCTATTTCACCTTTGACTTCCCAAGGATTAACTACACTATTTTCCATAACTTACTTTAGTTAAAGGTTGTTTTTAAAAGTTACTAAAAATCAAAAAGCTTATAATGTAGAATTAAAAATGAATATTATATGAAACATACTGTAAAGATCACAACTATTCTTGTAATTATGTTCTTTGTTGCTCATTTAATTGGACTTTATGTTGTTAATTCATATCTTGGTGTTGGTCTTCCTTTTAATATAGAAAAACCTAAGCTTGAGAAAGAAACTGCTTACATACCTATTATGATTACTTTGTTTATTGCTACTTTACTTGCTTTGTTATTAATCAGATTAAAAGCATTCAGCTTGTGGAAAGTTTGGTTCTTCCTTGCAATTGTTTTCTGTCTTACTGTATCTTTTGGAGCTTTTATAGGAAATTATGGAATAATATTAGCCTTGATATTTGCTTACTTTAAAGTATTCAAGCAGAACTTTTATCTTCATAATATAGGAGAATTATTTTTATATGGTGGTTTAGTTGCTTTCTTTGCTGAATCTTTCTCTATACTTTCTGCATATATTTTATTAGTTGCAATTTCAATCTATGACTGGTATGCTGTAAATAAATCCAAACATATGGTAAAATTAGCTGAATTTCAGGCAAATGCTAAAGTCTTTGCAGGATTGTTTGTTCCTTATCAAATCAAAAAAGGTGAGAGCCAGATAATTACTGCTTTTCAACCAACTCAAAAGAAAGAATCTAAGATACCTGCAACTAATGCGATATTAGGCGGCGGGGATATTGGATTTACTTTATTGTTCTCTTCTGCTGTTTTACAAGAATTTGGAATGATGGACGCAATAATAGTTTCATTATTTACTACCATTGCTTTAGCTTATTTATTTATGTACGCTGAAAAGAACAAATACTACCCTGCTATGCCTTTCTTAACTGCAGGAGTTACAATTGGAATGATTGTAATTAGATTTATTTAGATACCAAAAAGGATTTAAATCCAGTAATTCTTGAAACTAATATGGTATTTGATTCAAAGACATACACAAGGCTTGCTCAGTATTATGATGTTATTTATTCTGACAAGGAATATCCTAAAGAGGTAGAATTTTTAAAATACTTATTTAGCAGATACTCTAAGAATAAAGTAACTTCTGTTCTTGATGTTGCTTGCGGAACTGGGAGCCATGCAGTTGAACTTAAAAAGGATTTCTTTGTTATTGGAATTGATGCTTCTAAAGATATGGTTGATGTTGCAAAATCTAAAACTAAAGACGTTGATTTCTTTGTTGAAAATATGAATGATTTTCAATTAGATAGAACATTTGATTCTGTAGTCTGTATGTTTAATTCATTCAGCTATAATCTAACTGATGAAGAAGCATTAACTACTCTTAAGAATTTTAACAGACATTTAGAAGCTAAAGGTGTATTAATCTTTGATGTTATGGTTGAAAATATGCCCACCACTGAATTACATACTGGAGTTCAGGATGATACTGATGTTGCTAGGATTAGTAAATGGACAAGAAAGGATAAAGAAACTGCACATGTTGAACTAGTTTATATGACTAGAAATAAAAGTAAAGTTGATTTCCATGTTGACAAGCATACATTAAGAGTTTATAACATTCATCACTTGAAAAAACTTATGAAAAAATCAGGATTTAAAAAGGTAAAGGTTTATAACGGATTTGAAAGAAAACCTTACAAGAAAGGTAATTCAAGTGCTCTTTTTGTTGCTGTTAAGAAGGGTGGATTCTTTTAAAAACACTTAAATAGTTTATGTCTTTGTTTTATTTTATGATGACTAAATTATATTTACCTGGACATATTAAAACAGAACTAATGGGAGATTTAGTTTCTATTATAACAAAAGGAGATAGAGAATATGATCCTTCCTTACTTAGATTAAATGATCCAAAAGTTCTATATTTAACCGGAGTGAGAATTTTTTCGTACCCACCTGTAAGGATTTATTTTGGGATTAATCACTCTGCTGGTGAAGAGATACGCCGCAGAGTAAAAACCCTTCCCTTACGTGGTGAAGTTGAAGGATTTAGAGATATAGATAGATTTGTTATTACGCCACAATCTTTAGAGGCTGGTGAAATAACACTTCGTAATCAATATTTGATTGATCCTCAATCTGGTGATTAAGAACTTGATAAAAACATTTATTAATCTATTAAATTCTTAAAATGTTATGGCTAAAGATGAGAAAGGTATTACTGTAAAGAAGAATGAAGATTTCTCAGAATGGTTTACACAATTAATACAAAAAGCTGATCTTGCTGATATCAGATATGGTGTTCAAGGATTTCCTGTTTATAATTACTGGGCTACTAAAGCAATGAAGAAAATGTATAAAATGATTGAAACTATACTTGAAAAGAAAGGACATGAACCTGTAATGTTTCCTGCTGTAATCCCAGAAAAAAACTTTAAACTTGAACGTCAACATGCTGAAGGATTTAAAGAAGAAGTATTCTGGTTAGAAACACCTAAAGGAGAAGAAAAACTAGCCCTAAGGCCAACTTCTGAAACTGCATTCTATCAGATGTATTCTCTATGGATAAGAAGTTATCAAGATTTACCTTTTAAAAGATATCAGTCCTGCCAGGTTTGGAGATCTGAAGTAAAAAATACAAGACCTTTCTTTAGAGGAAGAGAATTTTACTGGATTGAAACTCATTGCGCTTTCGCAACTGAAGCAGATGCAATGAAACAAGTAAAAGAAGATATGGAAACAACTAAAGAATTTCTTGAAGAACAATTAGCTGTACCTTTTATATTCTTTAAAAGAACTCAATGGGATAAATTTTCAGGAGCTGTAAATACTTTTGCTGCTGATGCACTAATGCCTTCAGGAAAAGTACTACAATTACCTTCAACACATATGCTTGGACAAAATTTCTCTAAACCTTTTGATGTAAAGTTTAAGGATAAAGATGGGAAAGAAAAATATGTATACATAACTTGTTACGGTCCTGCAGTTTCTAGAATATTTGGAGCTGTAATTGCTTTGCATGGAGATGATAAAGGATTAGTATTGCCTTGGAATGTTGCACCAATTGAAATTGTAATTGTTCCAATCTGGTTCGAAAAAGAAAAAGATAAAGTTGATAAGAAATGTAAAGAGATATTTAAGAAATTATCTGATTATGCTGTTAAATTTGATGATCGTGAAGATTACAGTGCAGGGTGGAAATTTAATGAATGGGAACTAAAGGGAATCCCTATTAGAATTGAGGTTGGACCTAAAGATGTTAAATCTAAATCTGTTACTATTTTTAGAAGAGATACTAATAAGAAAATACAAGTTAAAGAAGGCCAGTTAACCAAAGAGATTGAAAAGATAAAAAAGGAATTTACGAAAAATTTACTTAAAAATGCAAAAAATAATTTAAATATTAAAGAAGCTAAAAGTTTAAATGATATTGAAAAACATGTTAAGGATAACATTGTAAAAATAGAAATATGTTCTGTTGAAAAAGATGGTGTCCCTTGTGCTGAAAAGATAGAAAAACAAACTGCAGCCACTATAAGAGGAGAAATATTTGGTGAGAAAAATAAGGCTAAAGGCAAATGTGTGATCTGTAATAGAAAAGCTAATAATATAGTCTATGTTGCCAGAAGTTATTAACATGAAAACTACGTATTTTATTTTAGGATTGTTTATTATTACAGCTATTGGATTCTATTTTTATGTGAAGGAAACATCTATAACAGCTAATGTTGTTAAAGAAATACCTGTTGTTAATCAAACTGCAGATATTAAAGATATCTATGTAAAACCAGATTTACCTGATCAAGGAATTATTAGGGGGAAGAACGTAGAACAAAGATATAGGTTACTTGCAAGAAGTTTAGGTGCTCAGAATTCAGGAACAATTATGAAAGCACATTTTCCTGATATTGAGGTTGTTTATATTGATAAATATGGAAAAGATGCCCCTTACCATTATTTTTATACAAAAGAAGGGAATGCAACTTTTATATTTAATAAAAATGCAATTTCTGTTGCTGTTTGTGATGGTAAAGTAGATAAAAAAATAGATTTAAAAACTAATAATTGTAAGGTTAAAGATTATAACTAATGGAAATATTTCTTAACTTCTGAAAACAAATCTTCTGAATCGTCTTTTAACTGTTTTTCAACGTCTGTTTCTTTCTGCTCCATAACAAACCTATCAAAGACTGCTCTTGCAAATCTTTTACCTGGACTTTTTTTCCAAGTTTCTAAATAATCCTTTTCAATATACGCATCAAATGAAAATGAAAATTCTCCTTTAACCATCTGCTTGCCATCCTTTTTAATCTCCTGATAATTGTCAACTTTTATTTTAACATCCAAGAAATACTGGTGATAATCATCTATCTTTCTATCACATTCCCACTTTATTGTAGTTGATTTTATATCTACTGATTTATCAACATATTCTTTTTCTATAACATCATAATCATATTTTTCAAACCAGCCTTTAATATAATCAATAAATTCACGCAAATCAAATACTCCAGAATAACTAAATGTCTTATCCCTTACAACATAAACCTGCATTACCATTTTATTTATTTATTTATTTTATATTACTAATATTAAAGTTTTATGGATTCACCATCTTCAACCCTATGGATCTTATCTTTCTTATATCCCATCTCAGAGCACAACTTGATGAAGCATTCGATCATTGGAGCTTCTCCTTGTGAAGGAATAACATGTAATGGTTTTGTTATTGTTACTAAATCTCTTAGATCTTCTTTAGCACCATGGCCACTTACATGAACATCTTTGAATATTCTTACCCTTGCTTTAAGTAATTTATTTTCTAAAGCTTCCCTGTCCTTAATGTTTTTTTCAACTGGGATTGTCTTTGTTGCAAAAATAACTACATCGTCGGCACTAAAGTTAAACTTAAACTTTCCTGAAACTATCTTGTCAAGGGTTGAATTTCTTTCACCTTGAGATCCTGTGCATATTATAAGATATTTTCCTGGGTTCTCATGTAAATTATTTAATACTTTTTCTACTGAAGATTTGTATGAGAAGACCTTAACCTCATTGCCGAAATCTACAAGCTTTAAGTTCTTTGCAGCTCCAATATACTTTTCCATTGATCTACCTAAAATAACTGTTTTTCTTTTTAATTTTCTTCCGCATTCTACTGCACTTTTTATTCTGGCTATATGAGAAGAAAATGTTGTGACAAACAATGCTTTACCTTTATGATTTAAATCCAACATAACTTCTTTTAACATTTCTTTTGCTATTTTTTCTGATGGGCAATGACCTTCTGTCTGTGAATACATTGTTTCTATTATTAAACATAAAACACCTTTCTTCCCTAACTCTTTTAACCTTTCATAATTTGGCTTCTTCCCTATAGTAGGTACATTGTCTAATTTGAAATCATTTGCATAAAGAATAACTCCTTTTGGTGTGTGAACTGCCATTATAGCACACTGCAATGTTGAATGTGTAATAGAAATAAATTCAACCTGAATTTTGTTTGAAACTTTTACTGTCGTATCTAGACTTACTGGAACTAGTTTGTTGTTTATTTTCTTTTTATGATCTGCAAGAATTGCTTTTAATACTTCAATTGTAAATGGACTCCCATATACTTTACATTTGTATCTATTTGCCAGATAAGGCACTGCAGCTATATGATCATAATGTGAATGCCCTAGAAAAATACCTTTTACTAAATCTTTGTAATTGTCTAAGACTCTGTCATCTGGGACTGCTCCTAAATTAATTAATTCTTTTGTTGATAGTTCTTGAATATCACCGCCTTCCTCTTGATAGTCTACTATTGCCGGCATGTAAACACCCATGTCTAGAATTACAATTTCATCATCTACTCTTACTGCAGTTAAGTTTTTAGTGATCTCTGTAAAACCACCTACTGTAAATATCTCAACTTCGGTCATTTAATAAATATAGTTTTTTAAGAATATATAAGGGTTTTGGGTAATTAATTTTTCCAGACTTTCTTTAAGTACTGCTCCCTACCAGATCCCAGCTTGTAAACATTATATCTTAATGGATTTTTCTTAGAATAACCCTGGTGATAGTCTTCGGCTTTATGAAATTTTTTGAACTTAATGATCTTTGTTACTATTGGTTGGCCATATCTACTTGATTTTTCAAGATCTACTTTTGACTTTTCTGCTAATTTCTTTTGTGTTTCATTATGGTAAAATATAGCTGTGAAATAAGAAGAACCACGATCTCCGAACTGACCACCTATGTCTGTGGGGTTTATGTTCCTCCAAAATATATCAAGTAATTTTTGGTAAGTAATTTTTGAAGGATCATATGTCACTTGAATTGCTTCTACATGACCTGTATTTCCATGTAAAACCTCTTCATATGTTGGATTCTCTTTTTTACCGCCTGTATAACCAGAAACAATTTTTACTATCCCTTCTTTATCTTTAAATGCACCTTCTGTGCACCAGAAACAACCGCCAGCAAATGTTGCCTTTTCTAATTTTATCATTTACTTTATTTAGGCCAGTAGGTTTTTTAAGCTTTGCTTATTTACTTTTTAATATGAAATTAGGAATATTATTTTCAGGTGGAAAGGATAGCACTTATGCTACTTATATTGCGAAGAAGGAAGGCTATAAAATATCTTGCCTGATTTCTATATTTTCTGAAAATCCAGACAGTTATATGTTTCATACTCCTTCAATAGATAAGACAATAAAACAGGCTGAGGTTATGAATATCCCAATTATAGTCAAAAGGACTAAAGGTGAAAAAGAGAAAGAATTAGAAGATTTGGAAGAAGCTATTAAAGAGGCAATTGATAGATATAAAATTGAAGGTGTTGTTACAGGTGCTGTTGAAAGTGTTTATCAAGCTACAAGAGTGCAGAATATATGTAATAATTTAGGAATAGAATGCTTTAATCCATTATGGCAAAAAAATCAGATTGAACTTTTAAATGAATTAATTGAGAATGGATTTGAAGTCATAATTACTGCTGTTGCAGCTTATCCACTTGATGAAAAATGGTTAGGTAAGAAGATTGATAAAAATTTCGTTAAAGAAATGCAAGAATTGAATATTAAGTTAGGGATTAATCCAGCTGGAGAAGGTGGTGAAACAGAATCTCTTGTTTTAAATTGTCCTTTATTTAATAGAAAATTGAATATTGTTGATAGAAAAGTTTTTTCTGATGGTGGAAGCTCCAGAATGGAGGTTGAAATAATATGATTCTCGTAGTAAATGTGTGTAATGAGAGGCTGCATTATTATGAGTTTGTTAAGCCTATTGAAGATATACTTAAAAGAAATGAAATTAAATTCTTTACTTTACGTTATAAAGATTTAACAGATGAAGATTTGAATAAGGCAACAAAAATAATTATATGTGGAACTAGTCTAAATGATAATCAATTCATGGAAGATATAAATAGATTCTTGTGGATGAAAGAAATTAACAAACCAATTCTTGGAATATGTGCTGGGATGCAGCTAATTGGGATGGTGTTTGGTGGAAATGCCAAAAATAAAAAGGAAATAGGATATTACGAAGAGATTTTTACTAATGATTTTCTAGGAGTTAATAAAAATCAACAAGTCTATCACCTACACAATAATTATGTTGAGTTCACTGATGAGTTTCAGGTATTTTGCAAGAATGATATAGTTCAGGCTGTGAAACATAAAAATATTTACGGTGTACTTTTCCATCCAGAAGTAAGACAAAAAAAGATTATTGAAAATTTTGCATCATAGAGTTATTACCATTAAGTTGTGATTTGATTTTGAAACATGAACATAATCTCCTGTGTTAAGAATTATAGTTCTGGGATTGTTGTCTGTTCCTAATTCTGCTGGGCCCCTTATAATTTTTACTTTTACTTTATCTATATCTTTAAGCATAATATTTTTATCATTTGTTTGTATATTATTAAATGCAATACCAAAACCTGTTTTAAATGATTTCCCTGTAACTGAATTGAAATATGCTGTTGAACCAAAAGGTGTTGAAATTACCACCCCATCACCTATAAAAATATCATTTATCTTTTCTTTATTTATACTAACTGTAAATCTTATTGCTTGTGTTGGGATTTTATTTCTGATAATGAAATCATTTGTGCATGTTAATCTTTCACCTGTAGATGTTCTCAACTGAAGTTTTGTGTGTTCTGTAATTTTATTTTTTTTTTCTTTCAATAATTCTAGTATTTTGTCTACTGGTAAATCTATAGTACAATTCTTGCATATTCTGATTTTTTTAATAATAGCTTTGGGACACCTGGGAAATTTCTTTCTGCTATCAATAAAGTTCCATCACCCCCTTCTGAGATTACCAAATCCGGGTCTTCAGTAACATATGTAAAATTAAATTTAGTTAAAAACCTCTTTAATTCTGTCGGTTCTTTGTTAAATTTTGTAACTATTGCTATTTTCATTAATCATTGATCTAATTTTTCTAATTTATATGCCTTCTCTTTTCAATTCTTTTTCCTATTAATTGATCTGTCAATACTCCGATAATTTCTTTATTGAATTTCCCTATTTTAATATTTCTCGGATCTTTTCCTCTTCTTATACAAGCATAAACTCCAGCTACATATCCAATATACTCATCATCATCATTGTTAAATCTGAAACCAGGTCTTATATGTCCCCTTACTAATCCTCTAACTATTCCTTCTTCTCCTAAAACAGCCAGCGCTTTTCCTTCATAAAAACCTCTAGTAAATATATCTGTTGCGCCATCTAATGATGGCTTATACATTAAATATAAATCTGTAATTCTTCCACTATCTTCCATTAAATGAAATATTGCGCCTGCATCATCTTTAAAATTTACTGATGGCTGTTTTGTTAAACCAGCAATGTTTGATTCTAAATCACTTACATAACCTAAATAATGAATCCTTGCTGATTTCTCACCTAAAGAAACATTAGTATCTAATCCTGGAAAATAATAGCTAACATTTGTTGAGGTTCTTAAAGTATGAACTTGTTCTTTTTGCTGAAGTAATTTTCTTGCTCCACTTATTCCATAAAAAACTGCTAAACTTAAACCAACTTCTAATAATCTATTTTCACGTTTTAGGATTGTTTCTAGAATACTAGCAATACCTAATGCAGCAGCTGTACATTCCCCTGCTTTCATCATAATAATCCCCTTACTGTCTTTATGTATATCTCTAAAATAATCTAAAAATTTTGCCATAATATTATCATTTTAGGTTGGATTATAAAAATTTCTATACTAGAATTGTAGCTTATCACCTAAGCTATATTTACCTATTTCCGGAGATTCTAAAATGTAGGAGCATTTTGGAGACTTTATCAATGGTGTAAAAGGCTTAACATTCTTTTTAATTTCTATTACTTTTTTTTCTTTATTAAGGAATACCATATCAATTTGGTAAAATACAAATAACATATGAAGATAAACTTCCTGCACTGAACCTAAATCCAATATAATCGTCTTCTTTTTTTGAAACATTAAACCAAGCATTTTACTTAGTGCTGATCTACAAACAATAGGTTTTCCCATGAAATATAGGTTTCTGGTTAAGTTTATAAATACTAGCTATTCTCTTAAATTAATCATTATTTGGAGGTAAAATTAACATTGGCTGTAACAAAAACTAAATCACAGGAAATTAAACACCCTGAGATAAGTATTGGATTAATAGGGCATGTAGATCATGGAAAAACTACGCTCCTTGAAAAAATAAGTGGAAAATGGACAGATACTCATTCTGAAGAAATTAAAAAAGGAATTACAATCAAATTAGGATATGCTGATGTTACAATTTACAAATGTAAAACACATTTATATTCAAGAAAAAAATGTTGTGATGATTCTGTTCCTGCAAGAACAATTTCGTTCATTGATTCACCTGGACATGAAACCCTTATGGCTACAATGCTTTCTGGAGCTGCTATCATGGATGGAGCACTACTACTTATTGCTGCTAATGAAGAATGTCCACAACCACAAACAAAAGAGCATCTGATGGCTCTTGAAATAATTGGAATAAAAAATATTATTATAATTCAGAATAAGATTGATATTGTAACTAAAGAAGAAGCTATGAATAATTATCTTAAAATAAAAGAATTTGTTAAAGGAAGCGTTGCTGAAAATGCACCTATAATTCCTGTGTCTGCTTTACATGAAATTAATATTGAACGTATTTTTGAGGCTATACAGGAATATATTCCGACTCCTAAGAGAGACTCAAAAAATACCCCCCTAATGCTTATCGCAAGATCGTTTGACATAAACAAACCTGGGGCTGAAATAGAAAAATTAGTCGGTGGTGTTTTAGGGGGTGCAGTTAAACAAGGTGAGTTTAATGTTGGCGATACTATTAATATTTTACCTGGACAAAAAAAAGAAGTAAAAAATCAAACAGTGTGGGTGCCTTATGTAACTAATATAATTGATATTAAATGGGGTGGACCTTCTGTTGAAAAAGCTTCTATTGGTGGTTCTGTTGCTTTCTTAACTGCATTGGATCCGGCAATTATAAAATCAGATCAGTTGACAGGTAATGTTGTTTGTTTACCTAACAAATGTCCACCAATTTGGTATGACTTGACTGTTGAAGCTGAACTTTTAAAAAGAGTTGTTGGTACAAAACAGGAAACTGATGTTAATCCAGTAAAAAAAGGTGAAGCTCTTATGCTTAATGTAAATGCAGCTACTACTGCAGGTGTTGTTGTGGAATTACAAAAGAATAATAAATTTTTAATTAAACTTAAGAGGCCTGTATGTGCTGATAAAGGTTCTAAAGTTGCTATTTCTAGATTAATTGGGACAAGATGGAGATTAATTGGGACTGGAATTATATCCTAATAAATCCATTACTGCATTTAATTCTTGATCAAATCTTAGTAAACCTGCATTTAATACAATGTGATATTGATTTTGTTCTCTGAAATCATAATCCTTACCATATAATTCTTTTCCAACTTTAACTTCATCGTTTTCCCTTTCCTGTAGAATTCTTTTTAGTTTACCTATAGAATTACTACCTTTGTCTTTTACTCTTTTTGCTCTTGTCTCCAAGTCTGCCGTTATATAAATTCTTAATGAAGGAAGACCCTCACAACAAATAGCAAACCTGAAATCACCTATTGCATTACCTCTTGCTATTATTTCCCTTGCTTTCCTGTTCATTTCCATATTTTTTTCTTTGGTTATTGTACGCCAATATTCTTCAAAAGATACTTCTTGATTAGGGTAAAATCTTTTCCATTCTTCCTTAAATAAGCCACCTATAGAATAAATAGGCCAACCTAGTTTTTCTGATAAAGCCCTTGCTAAACATGATTTTCCTGCGCCTGGCAGACCTGATATTAATATACTATTGTAACTCATACCTTTTCGTGAACAACAATCTATTTAAATAATTTTTACTTTTTTAATTATATGAGTTTTGCTATGGTTGTAAGGGAATTGGTAAATTCTCCTAATCCAGATGTTTCTATGCTTGGTAAATATGAAATATCTCAGCTAGAAGATGAAGGATGGGTATTATTTCAAAAAGAGTTCTTTTATGAAAGTGTGAAGTTGTTTATTATTACAAAAAATATTGATAAACTTAAGGTAATTGGAAAATTTTTACTTGAAAAAAATAATCTTGAACTTGCTTTTTTAGCTTTGAAAGAGACTAAAGATAAAGAACTATTAACTAAACTAGGGTTACTTTTTATCCCAGATAAAAAGATAGATTATGCTAAACAATGTTTTAGTATATGTGGTAATGAAGAGATGCTTAAATTTGCTGAAAATAATTTCTAAAAAATGAAACTTACAAAATACACCACTGTTAGAGAACTTCTGAGAGAATATGGCAGACCAGGAAGAAATCTTATTATAGAAGCTGAAGATTTTCAATTTCATAATTTATCAGCTGAACATTATAGATTCTGGGATAAAACTATAGAAGAAATTGCTAGACATAATGAAATGCATTATCCATATAGAATAATGAGGGGACAAGAGGTTTTGTTAGAGGTTGAAGGATCTTTGGTTAATTAGTAACAGTTGGTGCAATCTAAATTAAAAGTTTCATTACATACATTATTACTAATCCTAATAAAAATAAGCAAAAGTTCATTGCTGCCATCATTATCTTACTCTCTTTTCTTATTTCAGGAAGTAAGTCTGATATTCCAATATAAATGAATCCACCTGCTGCTATTGGAAGAAGATACTGCGCTGAGACTGCTGCATAAGATGATAAATAATACCCTATCAAACCACCGAGTATTGCTGTTATTGCTGTTAAAAAATTATAAAACAATGCTTTTGAAGTACTAAATCCCCCATGGATCAAAATTGCAAAATCACCAATCTCTTGAGGGATCTCGTGAGAAAAAATTGCAATTGTTGTAGCAATCCCTAAAGGAATATTAATTATGAAACTTGCAGCAATAATCAGACCATCAATGAAATTATGAACACTATCACCTATCAGTGTTAAGTATGCAAATGTGTGAATTGTACAACCACCTTTATGACAATGGTGAAGATGCAATACTTTCTCTATAAACAAAAATATACTAATTCCTATCAAAACTAATATAAAAACTAAATTTGTGTTAATTTTTTCTAAAGATTCAGGAATTAAATGAAAAAAAGCATTACCTGCAAGAGTACCTGCTGCTACTGAAACAAGAAATAAAATAATTTTTTCTAGTTTTTTCTTTTTTAATGATAATGTAAAAACACCAATAAAAGAGATTAAACTTACTATGATTGTTGCAAGTAAAATTATAAATAGTGTTTTCATTTTAATAATTCCTCATTTACTATTATTTAAATTTATTCCCAGAAGTATAATGTTACTGATTTGTATTCCTGAATTTGAGCCGATGCAATAGGAATTGCTGTAACATCATCAACACTTACTAAGATTCTTCGTGTATAAATATTACTACCTGGAAGCTGACTCTCAAACTCTGCTAGAGCAGAATAAACCATTTTCTCATCAAACTCTCTTTTATCTTTATTCCCTATGTAAGCTATACACTCTACTCTCTGTAAGTTATCTTTTAATGCTAATGGAATTGAGCAGATTGTAAGCCCATAATTCCAAGGGGTGTATGCAGGTAATGCTAAACCCAGAAAATCATTCAAACACTGTATGTTTGTTTTTCCATTTATTTTGGAATTATTTGAAGTTAAAACACATTTTCTAAATAAATCATCATTCTGAATCTGCTCTATTAATGCATTTGCTGTAAATTCTAACTGTTCTGGCATTTGTCCTGAAGGAAGTTTTGGAACTTTAGGAAGTATGAAAAGGATAGCTCCGAATATCACCACTACTGCAATTATAGACTCTAATGTTTTTACAAATCCTTTCTTATCCATTTTACCACACCATTAAATTTATTGTTGCTGGAATTTTCTTGCCATCATCACTTAGTATAAAATCATTATAGTTTTTAGTATAAACATTTGCATCTGCTGGCGGTTCAACACCTTTAGGAAATTCTGCAATCTTCTCTTTAGTGTAAAGTTCAATCTTGAAGTCTTTCACTTCTGGAAATCCCCAAAGCTTTTTTACACATTCATAGCCTCTTACTTTAGCACCGCATTTCTCTCTGTCTTCTTTTGTATTTAAATCTAATAGTTTCTTTAATGCAAGACCTTCAATTTCTTCTGTTACACCCACTTTATATTTGGCTCTGCATTTTTCACCATCATAGACTTCTCCTGCAAACTCTAAACTTGGATCAATAATGCATGCATCAAGATTTTTTGTCTTATCAAGATATTCTTCTTCATTGAATTTCTTAAAACCACCTTCTACATTGATATTTTCTTCTGAAGTTAGTAATACAAAACTGTTAACTGAAGATGCTCTTGGAAAATATGTATAGAATTGTAAGTCTGCACCTTTAAAATTGAAACCAGCACTATAATCACGCGATAATTCTTTTATGAAAGCTTCATTTACGTTTGTTTTTTTTGTTTTCTTTCCTTTTTTCTGAGCTTCCTGAAAATAATCTTCTCTTGCTTTTTCATCCGTGGTTCTTTCGTCCTCTAATCCTCTTTTCTCATAAGCTTCTTTCTTTGTACCTGAATCTGGATTTTCTATTTCTTCAACTTCCTGCTGTGTAGGAACTTCAAATAATTCTGTCTTTTTTTCCTGCTTACTAAATTCTAATTGTTTATCTAAATCTTTGAGGACAATATAACGCTTTACCTGATCATTGGGACTTAAGGTCACTTCACTACCTGACATTTTTAACTTGAACTTTATCTGCTCAAGAAAAATAGGTGTTTTCTCTATTTTCCAAAAAGTATCATCTGTAAGTTTTTCTTTTACAATATCCTGTAAAGTATCACTATCAAATACAGGCTTTACTCCTGGCTTGAAAAAGATAAATGTTAGACTGAGGTATACCATAAAGATCCCCATTCCTATTATCCAGTCAACCTGTGTTCCTATACCTTTCTTGTTTCTAAACATTTTTTCATAGATCCAAATAATTCTTTATACGGCAGAATTAAAAATAATGGTGCTTTTACTGTTCCTAAAAATAATCCTGAAACTGTACTCATAATTAAATATGCACTAACTACCATGATAACTGAATGCTTAACCCCACCTTGAAATTTACCTTCCGAAAATTTACCAATCATTAGACCTGCAAATATTCCTTGAACGATAACTGTACCTAAAAATATACTACCTAAATCTGCTGCTTTCCCAGGTTTACCACCACCACCAACGCCTAAACCACCTGCTAAATTACCAGCCATTTCGGCACCAACTTCTGTTAATTTAGGAATCATATAAATTTTCATCATTAACATTATTGCTATGAAGATGACAAATATAATATATCCTTGAACAACCTGGTTATAAGCTCCTGTCTTTTGTTCTTCTTTTAACTGCTTGATTTGATGAACTGAATTTGCTATTGATTCAAGAATTGCTGCTACATCACCACCACTTCTTTGCGCCTGCATGACTATCCCAATACTTCTTTTAATTACTTCAT
Source organism: Candidatus Woesearchaeota archaeon (assembly GCA_964616675.1). Lineage (GTDB taxonomy): Archaea > Nanobdellota > Nanobdellia > SCGC-AAA011-G17 > GW2011-AR18 > CAZTRI01. Next base: position 6,951 of record CAZTRI010000019.1, on the reverse strand, counting down.
TATTAGTATCCTTTGCAAAAATAACTAATGCTTCATTCATTGAATAACCCCATTCTATCTGATTTGCCATTTTATGAAGATAAGGTGTTAATGCTCCTAAATCTGTTTTTGATATTGTTCTTACTGCTATAGGCATACTAATACCACTTCTAACTTCTTCCACTAACCCCCTGACAAACTCTAAGAATTTCTCTTCAATCTCTTTCTGTCTGTCAGTTTCTGCCATGAAGTCTAATAAAAATAAAATCCCACCAATTAATAGAGCTATAACAAATATAGGATTAAAATACCAATTGCCCCAGAATAAAAAAAAGTCTAAAATAATTATTAGTAATCCTATTCCAATTGCCACGTAATGTTTTGTTTTTAATATTATTTCCATTTTTCTATGAATCCGGCTGTGACACCTTTAAAAATACCATGAATCCTATATTAAGCAAAGGCATAAAACCATAGATACCTATTGCTGCTATCGTTTTTATATCCATTCCACCAAGATTTGCACCTACAGTATTTATTATTGCTAAAGTAACAACCAAAAGTAATGGAGCTGCTATTAGGACTGCTGTGTAAACTTCTGAAAATGTTGCTAAAGCTTCTATTTTCTTTTTTCTTTCAAGTCTGTAAGTATTTAGAGAATCATTTGCTTTTTCATTAACATAACTTTTAAGGTCACCACCACTTTCTATTGTTGAAATCATTCCTTCTAATAATTCTGATAATTCTTTTGAAGGTGTTGTCGCTGATACTGCTTTTAATGAATTAGTTAAATTATAACCAAATAAGTTAACGTAATTTAAAACTTTTTTTATTTCTCTTCTTAATTCTGGATATTCTGAAGAATCTGCAAGCAATTCAAATATACTAATTGGATTTGCACCAGAACCAGAAATTGCACTCATATGAACTAATGCAAAAGGCAATTCGTTTTTTATTTTCCTTGCCCTCCCACTTATTAAACTTCCAGGATAAAAATAAAATCCAAAGAATAATGCTACTGTTGAAATAAAGACTATTGCTATTATTACTAAAATGTTTAGCTTGAATGAAATATTAAGCAATGTAAATAAAATAATTAAAGCAGGAAAACCTACTATAGTGTAGAAAATCATCATACTGATATATGTTATTGACAAAACATCAATGTTAACTTTGTGAAAATGTTCTATTAATGGTCCGAAAAATTTAGGATGTGTTTTTATTAATTTTAATGACCAATCCTTTACATATTTATTTGCTATCTCCCCATACTTGTTTGGTTTGTAGATTGTATATTCTGATTTTTTTACAAACTTATCTTTTTTTTCATCTTTTCTCTTAACTATTTTTTTTACCTGTCTTTTGCTGAGTTTCAACTCTGATAAAAGTACCTTCTCTGATTTCTTATCCAAATTCTTAATTATTTCTTGGACGTCTGCCATTTTAGATCTTTATACCATATGCTTTGAGAACTGTCTTCGGATCTTTGTAATACAAGTTAATTACTCTCTGAACATCTTTGTAATTTGTGACATTACGTCTGAGAAGTTCTCTTAATAATGTTGAACGCCTTTTCATTTCTAGAAGAACCTGCTGTTCTGTCATACCATATTTTGCACCTATTTTCTTAATTACATTTGAGTTAGGATTGAATGCAAAAGTATCTGTCTGCGGAAGCCACTTGAAAACGGTGTTTGTGACTGAACCACCTAAGTTTTCTTTTACTTTGACTATTTCATCTATCTTAGTTAACCTTCTAACTTCTTGGCCTTTTACTTTTGTCGGCTGCATAATAGCAACTCCTGCTAATGATTCAATTAATGCGCCTGACAAACTGATTGGAGGTGTTTGCAGTCTTCTTACCATTGTATCAACAGATTCTGCGTGCATTGTACCCATACATGCATGACCTGATGCTGCACTCTGCATTAATACTGATGCCTCTGCACCCCTAACCTCACCAACAATAATGTAATCTGGTCTTTGTCTGAATGATGCTTTTAATAAATCAAATAAACTAACTTCACCATGTTTCTGGCCTGCTGCTCCTGCATTTCCAACACCTGCTCTTGATACAGATGGCAGCCAGTTTTCATGCTCTAATTTTAACTCAGGAGTATCTTCAATAGTTACAACTCTTGCTTGAGGAGGGATGAAGAATGCTATAGCGTTTATTAAACTTGTTTTACCACTTCCAGTTCCACCAATTACCATCATACTATTTTCGTATTCAAGCAACATCCATAAATATGCTAACATTTCTGCACTTGCAGTTCCTTTCATCATTAACTGGATTCCAGACCATGGCTCCGATGTGAATTTTCTCACAGTGAAAGTTGGTCCCCTTGTACTAATATCTGTAGAGTATGTTGCATTGACACGACTACCCCCAGGTAAACTTCCATCTAAAATAGGATCTGCATATGAAATATACTTTCCACATTTCTGTGCAAGTTTTTCAACAAATGCTGCCATATGAGGAATATCAGGGTAAACTAATGAAGTTCTAATGTTCCTGAATTTTCTGTGAACTACATAAACTGGAGTCTTTACACCGTTACATTCAATATCTTCTATATTAGGATCATTCATTAAAGGTTCTAGTTCATTCAAACCTACAAAATCTCTGTAAATATAATACATTATTCTTAAGAATGATTCTTTTGATACTGGAATTGCAAGTTCTGTTAATAAAACTCTTATGTTTTTTTCAAGATAAATAATTACTGTTTTTTGATCCTTTACATTTATGAAACTTAAGTTAATTAATTCTTTTATTCCTTCTTCTAACTGTGCCAATAATTTCTTTTCTTCATCTGAAAGTTGAGGTTCTTCAATTGTGTAAACTAATTCACTTGCTGCATTATTCCATTGTATATGTGCATAAGTATATGGGGGAATTAAAGGGTATTTACAATCTATTTGTTTTTGATCTGGAAAATCTGGAATTTTAAAAACTTCTTTTGAATCTTCTAAACTGAATAAAGGTTCATCGCCTTTGATTTCTATTGGTTTTACTTGTCCTGATTGTTTTGTTGTTTGCTCAGAAATAGTTGGTTGAGTTTCTATAGTTTGATTTCCTTCAGTAGGAGGAACTGGGGTAGTTAATTGAACTTCTTTCTTTTGATCTTTACCTGAAAACCAATTTGAGAAACTAAGTTGTGGGTTTTTTTTCTTTTGCTGGGAGTAAAGTAGAAAAATAGTCCAAACTCCGATTAATATAACTAATGATACAACTATTATAACTAGCTTTATTGTCTCCATTCCCCTCTTTTTCCCCTTCTTATTTAAAACTAGTTGCTTTTATAAACATTTCGATGAAGAAAACTTTATTGTAGTCAGAACCTAGGTTCTTACCAACTCCTCTTAGATGCGATAATTTAATAAAGATAAATAATATAAATTAAGTTATGATTTGGTTCGGGTTAATACTTGCACTTTTTTTAGGTTTGTTACATTTCTTTAGTGAGGAATTTTATATTAAATATTTTCAAGAGCACTATAAAATGCTAATGTCATTTGCTGCTGGTGTTTCTATTACTTACCTGCTTACACACCTTATCCCAGACATATTACTGGAATCATTAAAGTATGAAATTGTTCAGGGTAAATTAATATTTAGTTATTTGCTTGCTGGTTTTGTTGTATTCCTTCTGGTTGAGAAATATGTTCAGCAACATGTTAAAAGCAAGATGCTAATGAAAGACTTGAGATGGATACATTTTGTCTCACTTTTTGTTTATCATGCTGTTATCGGAATAATGATAGTCCATTATGCTGAAGAAGGTTTTAAATATGCATTATTTTTTGTCATCCCTGTTGCTCTTAATCTTATTGTCCTTAATATTTCATTCCATAATATCCATAAAGAGGATTCAAAGGTTAAGAGAAACTATATTTTAAATATTCTTGGAAGTCTGGCTGTTTTGGCAGGTGCTATATTCTCTTTAAAATATCCACTACCTTTATCTATAATACTAAGCGGAGCTGCTTTTGTTGCTGGAAGTTTAATGTTTATTGTTATTCGTGAGACTGTACCAAAAGAGAAAGAAGGAAGTGGGTGGATTTTCTTACTTGGGATTCTGGTTTATTGGCTACTCGTTTATATTAGTGGGTTGATTTATTAAATCTTTTTTGGATAAATAAAACTTTATAAATAACTTAATTCTTATAATGCCTATGGCAAAAAAAGGTTTTATCGTTAAAGTTTACTCCACCCCTACTTGTCCTTATTGTCATATGGAAAAGGAATGGCTAAAACAAAATAAAATAGAATTTGAAGATATTGATGTAAGTAAAGATCAGCATGCAGCAAGTGAAATTATGCATAGAACTGGACAAAGAGGTGTTCCACAGACTTTAATAAAAAAATCTGAATCAGATGATGGAATTGCTATTGTTGGTTTCCAGAAGGATCAGCTTAAGAAAGCATTAGGAATTTAAAAGAGGTAAGATGATTAATATAAAAGGACCATTTGAACTAGCTAAGGCTAAAGAAGATGAGTGGGTGATATCCAATGGCCTAGGTGGTTTTGCTTCTTCTACTATAATTGGATTAAATACAAGAAAATACCATGGACTTCTTGTTTCTTCTATTGATATGAAAAGATTCTTTTGCGTTTCCAAGTTTGATGAATTCTTAACTGTAGATGGGCAGCAGTACCCTCTTTCTACAAATCAATATCCAGGTGTGATTATTCCTGATGGTTTTAGATTACAAACTAATTTTAGTTTTGATTTTTATCCTAGTTTTGAATATAACATCAAGAATGTGAAATTAATAAAATCTGTTTTCATGCTTAAAGGATATAATGCTACTATTGTTAGATATGAGATTAAAACAAATAAAAATGTAAGATTAGGAATTGTTCCATTAGTTAATTTTAGGGATTTTCATGGATTAACTAAATATGAAATTAAAATGCACCAGAAAGTTGGAAAAAATTCTACTATGATTTATGGTACTGATAAATTTAAAGTCTTTATTGGATGCAAAAAAGCTAAGTTTGAATTTGTTCCTTGTACTTATTTTGATATGGAATATAGCAAAGAACTTGAAAGAGGATATGATTTTAGAGAGAATCATTTTTCTCCTGGAAAGTTTTATGTTGATGTTAAAAAAGGTAATTCTATTATTGATTTTCTTATTGCTGGGGATTACAAAGAAGATTTTAATGATTTGTTTAATATGAATTACAGCAAAGAACTTGAAAGATACAGAAAAGAATTGGATGCACACTGCTTTAGTAAAGATCCCTTTGTAAAACAGCTGACTTATGCTGCCGATACTTTTATAACTAATAATGGAATAGTTGCAGGTTACCCTTGGTTTGCTGTTTATGGAAGAGACACTTTTATTTCATTACCTGGACTTTTACTTGTAACTAAAAGATATTCAAAGGCTAAAGAGATATTAAGTAATTTTGCTAAATACTGCTATAAAGGGTTAATCCCAAATACTTTTGATAATGGAATTCCTAAATATAATTCTGTTGATACTTCTTTATGGTTTATTTATGCTGTTCAAAAATATCTTGAATACACTGAAGATTATGATTTTGTTAAAAAGAATCTTTATTCCAAAATGAAAGAGATAATAAATTTTTATGTTAAGGGAACTGATTTTGGAATCAGGATGGACAGGGATGGATTGATAACTGCAGGTGATAAAAATTTGAATTTAACATGGATGGATGCTAAGATTGGAGAGTTAGCTGTTACACCTAGGTGTGGAAAGGCGGTTGATGTAAATGCACTATGGTTTAATGCATTAATGTTTATGAATGTACTCGCTAGAAGATTTGGTGAAGATAATAAAAAATATGAAGAACTTGTTATTCTTGTTAAAAATAATTTTGAGAAGAAATTCTGGAACGGAACTTACTTGATTGATGTTATAGGAGATGATAGTTTTAGACCTAATCAATTATTAGCGATATCATTACCTTATCCTTTAATAGGAAGAGAAAGAGCAAGAATAATACTTAAGAAAATTAGTCAAGAACTTGTTACACCAGTTGGTTTGAGAACTTTAAGTCCTTATGAAAAAAGATATAATTATACTTATCAAGGCAATAACGTTCAAAGAGATAAGGCTTACCATAATGGAACAGTATGGACTTGGCTATTAGGGCCTTTTATTACTGCTTGCATGAAGGTAAATTCCGGACAAGGAAAGGATTTGATTATGCATGAGTTTATTGGTGCTATGAAAGAACATGTGAAAGAAGCTGGTATTGGAACTATTTCTGAAATATTTGATGGAAATAAACCTTTTCATCCTAAAGGATGTATTTCACAGGCTTGGTCTGTTGGAGAAATTCTTAGAGTTTTAAAGGAAGATTTATGAAAACTCATCCAATGTTTTATCTTTAAATAAAATTCTTTTTACTTCCAATAACCAATCATCTTTGTCTTTGATAGCTGGAAGTGGGATAACCTGAATGTTTTTTTCTTCTAAAAATTTTCTTAGTTCTGCATCTATACTCATCTGAAATTCAGGTACTATTGACCTAACTCCATCTTTTAAAAGTTCTTCTCCTATTATTGGAACTTGAAATAGAAAACTGTAACCATTTGAGTCTAGCCATTTCATAATCAGATCTTCATAAAAATTCTGTGGACCAAACTTTGATCTCATATACATATAATTATCAATAACTGATCTATCACAAATTACATATTCACTATCATGCTGGGCTTCTATCTCTTTGGCCATCTGCATTAATAATATCCATCCTTGTGCTTCTATTGTCGTGTTTTCATTAATTGGCAAACCTTTCTTTACTGCTTCTCTTGAAACTTCAGAAACAATTGAAACTGTTTTGTTCATCTTTTTAAGCATAGAAGCTAAATCATAACATAAGATTGTCTTTCCAACACCATGCGAACCTATAAAAGCTATTTTCATAATTATTTTAAAAATATTTTTAATTAATAAACATAATTAGTCTAGAATATCTACTTTCTTTT
>CAZTRI010000018.1:0-19346 GCA_964616675.1 Candidatus Woesearchaeota archaeon | reverse complement strand
GATCCTGTATTATTAAAATTAGGACCTGTTGAGATTAGATACTACGGTGTCTTAATGGTCTTGGCTTTCTTGACTGGTTATCATCTGCTAAAAAGATTTACCAAAGGAGAATATTCTGAGAAGATTCTTGATGATTATTTTTTCTGGGCTATTATTTCTGCTATAATTGGTGCAAGATTATTTGAGGTATTTTTTTATGATCCTTCTTATTATTTTTCTGACCCTATAAAGATATTTTATTTATGGGAGGGTGGAATCGCCAGTCATGGTGCCATGATAGGTGTTACATTAATGACTCTTTGGTTTTGTAAAAAAAATAAAATTGATTTTTGGAAATTTGGAGACAATGTTGTTTTAGCTTTCGCTTTACCTATTGCATTTATTAGAGTTGGAAATTTCATTAACGGAGAATTAGTTGGTAGAATAACTTCTGTGCCATGGGCTGTAAAATTTAATAATTATGAAGGATTAAGACATCCTGTGCAGTTGTATCAGGCATTTTCCGATGTGATTAACTTTATTGTCCTTTTACAGATAAGGAAAGTAAAAGATTTGCCTAAAGGATTTTTAATCTGGTGTTTCTTTGGAATCTATTCTTTATTAAGATTTTTTACTGAGTTCTTTAAAGATTTACCTGTAACTTATGGGTTTGAATATTTAGGATTGAATTTAGCCCAATGGGCAAGTTTAATTTTGATAGTGATGTCAGGTTATATGCTTTTGAAAAGCCTTAAAAAGTTTTAGCTATTCTCGTTTTTCATGAGTCCAATAACTGAACTAAGAAGAGAAATTAATAAGAAGGAAAAAAGAAGAAATAGAAGAGATGATCCTTTAAGGGAACTTAGTGATAAACTACATACACTAGGTCATGATGGAATGGTAACTAGTGTTCTTGTTTTTGATTCTGTGCGTGCTAGAATCAATTGTTATGGATTCCATCTTAGAGATGGAAGAATTTTACATAAAGTTAATGTAAGTATAGGCGCAAGAGGAAGGGGAATTGCTAGTAGCATTGCTTATCCTGATATTGCAAGATTAAGATCTTATCATAATGGTTGGTTTGTTCCTAACTATGAATTTTGGAAAGATGATGAAAATTATGTAGCTCTTGTTAATATTCCTTGGAATTCTCAGGATGCGGAGGGAGTGATACCTTATAGATTGGTAAGCTTTTTATAGTTTCTTTATTACTTGATTATTATGAAATATAAATTTTTACCTCATACAGCTGACGTAATGTTTGAAGCTGAAGGGGAAACTATTGAAGAAGTTTTTGAAGCTTGTGCTAGAGCTACATTTGATGTTCTTGTTGATATTAAAACTGTTGAATCTAAACATAAGTTTAGAATAAATCTAGAAGGAGATGATCCTGAAAGATTACTCTTTGATTTTCTTGGTGAAATAATCTACTTAAAGGATGCAGAGTATTCTGTTTTCTGTGATGTCAATATAGAAATAAATGGAAAATATAAATTAACTGCTGTTATCTCTGGTGATAAGATTAAACCCAAGAAGCAGAAATTAGGTAATGATGCTAAAGCTGTTACGATGCATAAATTTAAGTTAGAAAAAGTTAAAAATAAATGGAAAGCTACTGTAATATTAGATATTTAATTATTTCTCATTTTGATTAATTTTTTTATTTCGTCTAAGTCTCTTTGCATATTTTGTATCTCTTTTTCTGCTTTCCTGTTAACTTGATAATCATATTTTGCTTGAATCCTATCTCTCTCTCCGTGTCTTCTTTCACTCATTAAAATTATAGGAGCCTGTAATGCTGCTAAAGTGGAAAGAACAAAATTGAGAAGTATGAAAGGATAAGGATCCCATTTATATTTAATCATATAAATATTAAATATCATCCATATTGCCATACAAATTAATAACAAATTAATAAAATACCAGCTGCCAGCCCAACTAGTTACAAAATCTGCAGCCTTTTGACCAAATGTTAATTTTGGTTTGGGTAATATAATTATCTTTTTTACCATTGATTAAATTCTAATATCTTTCTATTTAAATCTTTTTACTTTGGTTTGTACGTAAGGCTTATAAATTAAATAAATTCCCAATATCCTATGAGTAATATACCTGAACATATTAAGAAAATAAATGACTATGTTTGGGAGATTCCAACTTCTTTTAAACAAGGAATGAATGTTCCTGCAAGAATAATTGCTTCTAAAAAATTACTTGAAGCAATGGATAAGGGTGTATTCGACCAAGTAACAAATGTTGCTTGTCTCCCTGGAATTCAGAAATATGCTTATTGCATGCCTGATGGCCACTGGGGCTACGGATTTCCAATAGGTGGTGTTGCAGCATTTGATGCTAAAGAAGGTGTTATATCACCTGGTGGAATAGGCTTTGATATAAATTGTGGGATGCGTTTAGTTACCACTAAATTAACTTGGGATCAAGTAAAACCTAAACTCAAAGAATTAGTAGATACTTTCTTTAAAACTGTACCTGCAGGTGTAGGATGTAAAGGTTTTGTAAAAGTAAGTAAAGATGAATTTGATAAAGTAATGACTGATGGAGTTAAATGGTGCGTTGATAATGGTTATGGAAGAAAAGAAGATATTGAAAGATGTGAAGGTCATGGAAAAATTGACTGGGCTGATCCAAGTAAAGTAAGTGATAAAGCTGTTAAAAGAGGAATAGATCAATTAGGAACTTTAGGTTCTGGAAATCATTATTTAGAAATTCAAGTTGCTCATAAAGAAAATATTTTTGATTCTGAAACTGCGAAAGCATTTGGAATAACAAAACCTGAACAGGTTGTAATTATGTTACATTGTGGTTCGCGTGGATTTGGGCATGAGGTTGCTTCTGAATATTTAAAAGTGTTTGATACTGCGATGAAAAAATATAAAATTAATATTCCTGATAGAGAACTTTCCTGCGCGCCTTTTTCTTCTCAAGAAGGACAAGATTATTATAAGGCAATGGCTTGTGCTGCTAACATGGCTTTTGCTAATAGACAAGTAATCATGCATAGAATAAGGGAAGGATTTGTTAAAGTCTTTAAAATGAAAGAGGAAGATTTAGGATTAGATTTAGTTTACGATGTTGCTCATAATGTTGCGAAAGTTGAAAAACATAAAATAGATGGGAAGATGAAAGATTTAATTGTCCATAGAAAAGGTTCTACTAGAGCATTTCCTCCAGGACATCCTGAATTACCTAAAGCTTATCAGAAGTTTGGACAGCCTGTTATTTTAGGCGGTTCAATGGAGACTGGTTCATATTTGTTATCTGGAACACAGAAGGCAATGGATGAAACATTTGGTTCAGTGGCTCATGGATCTGGTAGAACAATGTCAAGACATCAAGCTATCAAACAAGTTAGAGGAGATAAGTTACAGAAAGATATGGAAGCTAGAGGAATTTATGTTAAAGCTGTATCAATGTCAGGATTAGCTGAAGAAGCTGGTATTGCTTATAAAGATATAAATGAAGTTGTGGATACTTTAGATAAATTTGGAATCGCTAAACCCATAATTAGACTTCTCCCTAAGGGAAATATAAAAGGTTGAGTTTGTATTTTTTCTATAGATAAGAATTTAAACTTTTTTACCTTTGCACTGTTCATGGAAAAAAATATATATGGTGGATATGGTGAAGAATTTTTCTGTTTTAGGTTAGAGGACTTACCTGGATTAAGATATGAAAAAATTGGAGGACAAAATAGAGATGTTGTTGATATGGAAGTGACTGATCAAATAAAAGGGAAGAGTCAACTTAAGAGACAACTTTATAGTACAACATTTGTGGATATATATCTATTACTACCTTATGGTGTAGCTTTGATGAATGTTAGGTCTGAAGGTACTGGTGGTTATTATGGATCTGTTACTCTATTCGGTGAAGAGGATAAAGTTCTAGAAGTTGAGAAAGTGATTTCTGATGCTATGAATGAGAGAACAAGATTAATGGGGGAAAGGCAGGTTTTGCAAAAGGAAAAAGCTGATCTTGAACGAAGGTTAAAAGAAATGTGACGTTAAAATGTTTTCTTTTTTAAGACTAAGTTTTTTTCAATCCTGTCTAGTTGAATTTTTATACTCTTATTCCCAAACGAATCAAATTTGTCTTTCATATCCTCTATATTCCCTTTCATATCTTTTATATCTTCTTTAATTTCTTTTATATCAAACTCTATTTGTGGGATCTTATTTATTTGTATTTCTATTTGTGGAATTCTATTTATTTGTGTTTCTATATTTAATAATCTTTTTTCATTATACAACTGGTGTATACCTCCACCTTTTAGGTCAACTGTATTTTTAACTACTTGACCTCCCATTATAACTAATATTGGTATAATTATTTCTAAGTTAGTAGGCGAATTACCAAAAATTCTCCAAATTACCATTATGATAAATGTAATAAATGATATCCAACATACCATTCTGATAATTATTTCTTTCATTGCCAAATTATATACCCCCTTTTGCTAGTGAGTAAATGAAAAGTATGATTGCCATAGCTATAGTTATCCACAGTATGTACTCATCAATTGTTTCTAATATTTGTTCTCTTCTAAATTCTTGATTCATGTTAATTTCTATAGATGTTAAAGTTTATATGTGTTTCTGCATTTTTTCCGAAAAAAACTACAGAATTGTTTAGTTATAGTAGTGAAATGAAGACTGCGTCGCTTTATTGATATGAATACTCACTAAAGAATTTAGATCAATTATATGATAAATTCTACATTGGGAAATTCTTTGAAGTCAGAATCACCTGTTACAAATATAGCTTTATTTTTTATTGCTAGTGTATAACCAATAGCATCTGGAATAGATAAATTTCTCTTCTTTGTCTTTAAGTCCATTGCTTTTTTGATGTCGGTGACTGCTACTTCAACTAATGCGTTTTCGTATTCTTCTGTATAATTATCTGCTTTATCCTTTGTCATTTCTTTTTTTAATATATAATTTAATTCTGCTAGATTAAAGATGCTTGTTATGATTGGAAGAGTCCTAAATTTTTTATAATTTGGATTACCTCTTATTGCTTCTATGATTGCGTATGTGTCAAAGAAATAAAGTTCATTCATCCCATGCTTCCTCATCTGATTCTTTTAACATTTCTTTTGTTATTTTTTTAAATTTAAATGTTCCAAATGTTTTATTTACTGGATTTGTTTTTTTTCTTATTATCATTTCTATTGTTTCTCCTGCTTTAAGTTTTTCTTTTATTACAACTTCCTTTGGAATCACTACCCCAAGTGATCTGCCCCATTCTCTTAGTTGAGATCTTATTTCTGTCATATGATTATATTGGTATAACTGATATTTAAGCCTTTGTTTTTACCTCTGAGGTTATATACGTATTAAAGTTTATATCTGTTTCTGCATTTTTTCCGAAAAAAACTACAGAATTGTTTAGTTATAGTAGTAAACTATAAATACTATTAAATTTAAGATTTTCTTTATGAAAGAGGTTGAGTTTCATTATAAAGATGCACTTGTTTCTGAGACTGAATTAGCTAAGACTTTAAAGGTTTTAAGAAAAGAGATTGAGAAGATGCAACTTGTCTGCGGGATGGAATATAAAGATTTTAGGTGTTCTATTAACTTACCTAATGATAAATTAATGCTGAAAGAAGTTAAAACTGTTGTTGGTAAGAAATTAAAATTAAAACCTTCTTGTCTTGTTGTTGTTGGTATAGGTGGAAGTAATCTGGGAACTATTGCTATACAAGAAGCTGTGTTAGGAAAAATCTCTAAGGTTTTGTATGCTGATACTGTTGATGCTGATTCTATGAATAACATTGTGAAAACTGTATCATTGATTTTGAAAAAAGGTGAAAATGTAATTGTAAATGTAATAAGCAAGTCTGGAACTACAACTGAAACTATTGCTAATTTTGAAATTATCTTAGATATATTGGTGAAGTATAGGAAAGATTATCAAAAATATGTTGTTGCAACTACAGATAAAGAATCTAAATTATATAACCTAGCTTTTGAAAAAGGTTTTGATGTTTTAGAAGTTCCTGATGTTGTTGGAGGAAGATATTCTGTTTTTTCTCCTGTAGGATTATTTCCTTTAGGAATACTTGGAGTTGATATTGGTAGATTACTTAAAGGTGCATTTGATATGGCTTATGGAAGATGTTTGAAATTTGAAAGCAATCCTGCTGCTATTTCTGCTGTTTTTCATTATATTAATTATAAGAAAGGAGTTAATATTAGTGATATGTTTTTGTTTTCTAATGATTTAGAATCTTTAGGAAAATGGAACAGGCAGTTGATGGCTGAAAGTTTAGGAAAGAAAAATGAAGGGATAACACCAACTGTTTCTATTGGATCTACTGATCTGCATTCTGTCGGGCAGCTTAATTTAGGTGGGCCTTATAATAAATTTACTACTTTTGTTTCTGTTAAAAAGAATAAGCATAGTTTGATGGTCCCTAAATTAGGACTGAATTTAGTTTCTAGTATTGAAGGACAGAGATTAGAATTTATTATGGATGCAATTTTAAAAGGTACTAAGAATGCTTATAAAAAAGGGAAAAGACCTTTTATGGAAATTATATTGCCTGATAAAAAAGAGTATTCTATTGGGCAATTCATGCAGTTTAAAATGATTGAAACTATTTATTTGGGTTATTTGATGAATGTTAATCCTTTTGATCAGCCTGCAGTTGAGAAATATAAGGAAGAGACTAGGAAGCTATTGAAATAGAAACCTTTTTATTTGTTCTTTGTTTACCTGATTTTATGGAAAAAGATACTTTTGAAGAAGTACTTGAAAAATTGAAGGAATATGATATAGGTTTACCACCTAGAAATATAATTGATGAGTTCATAGATGATGAATTAATTAAAGTCATGGAAGAAGATGCTAATCCTGACTGCTGCTAGAATAGCAAGGTTTTTATTCTGCTTTAATTTTATATTATTTTATGAAGGATGCTAGTAAATTAAATTATAATGTTTTATTAATTGTAAATTCTATATTCGCTTTCTCTATAGGAATTCTTGGACCTTTTTACTTTTTATTTGTTAAAGATTTTGGTGAGTCAGCTACACTTTCTACTTATGGGATTTCACTGGGTTTATTATTTTTTATACAATCTATATTTGTTTATTTTATTGGAAGGTTTTCTGATATAATCGGGAAAAAGAAGTTTTTAATTTGGTTTGGATATTTTAGTGCTGCTGTAACTTTAATGTATTTATTTATAAGTGAAGGATGGGAACTATATGCTTTGCAGGTTGCTAATGGATTTATTATTGCTGCCTGGCAGGTTCTTGAGATTAGTGTTCTTGCTGATATAACTGACAGACCAAATAGGGGAAGAGAAATAGGAAGGTATAAGGCTATTGTTGGTGTATTTTCTGCTGTTGCTTTGATTGTTGGTGGAGCTGTTATTGGTAGTTTTGGATATCAAACCATATTTTGGATTGTTGCATTGTTACAGTTAGGAGCTACTACTTCATTATTTTTAATGATTGAGTAAGAAGGGAGAATCCCTTCGACCCTGAAGGCCGACGCAGTCTAAATTTTCTCTTAAAATTATCTTGAAAATCACTAGCGTTACAGAAAGCTTTATAAATTGTCTTCTTATCCTATTTATTAATTAACCAATGATAGGAGGTTAAAAATGAACTTAGATGATAATGTGTCAAAAGAACTTTTGGAGAAGGTTTACGAGGCTATTGAATTAGCTAAGAAAACTGGTAAGATTAAGAAGGGTACTAACGAGACGACTAAGGTTGTTGAGAGAGGTACTGCTAAATTAGTTGTAGTTGCAAAAGATGTTAATCCTAAAGAAATTATAATGCACCTGCCTGCTTTATGTGAAGAGAAGGGAATCCCTTTTATTCCTATTTCTAGTAGGGAAGAATTAGGCGCTGTTGCAGGTTTACCTTTACCGACAAGCAGCATTGCTGTAGTTGATGAAGGAGATGCTAAAAAGCTTATTAAGGAAATAGCTGATTCTTTGAGTAAGAAATAAAAATGGCTAAAGAAGAAAAGCAACAAAAGACTGCGGAAGAAGAAAAGAAACAGGTCCAACCTCAAAAGAAGCAAGAGGGAAGAGCTAGTTTATTTACTGATGCTTTTGCAGCTCGAGTTGAAGAAATTGTTGGAAGAGCTGGAACTAGGGGTGAAGCAACCCAAGTTAGATGTAAGGTTCTTGAAGGTAGAGATGTTAAAAGAGTACTAAGAAGAAACGTTAAAGGTCCTGTTAGAATAGGGGATATATTAATGCTTAGAGAAACTGAAATAGAAGCAAGAAAATTATCACATGGTACTAAAAAATGAGTGAATGTAGTTTTTGTGGGTATACCATAGAAAAAGGAACTGGGAAGATTTTTGTTCTTAAGTCTGGAAAAGTTTTTAATTTCTGTTCTACTAAATGTGAAAAAAATTTAATGAAACTAAAAAGAGTCCCAAGATTAATTAAGTGGACTAAATTCTTTGAAAAAGGAACTAAAGTCAAAGAGAAAAAGACAGAAAAGAAAGTCGTAGAAAAAGAAGAATAGATTTTTATATTTTTCTGAATTTAATTTTATAATGCAAGCTATAATTGATCAAAATTTAGAGCTTATGACTACAATTTCTAGTGAACCAGATGGAAGTTTTATGGGGTGCGTAGTAAATGAGAGTGCTGGTGGAAATGCTGGTCGTTATAAGAAGAGATATCTTTGTGTTGGAGCCAATTATCATTATGATAAAAATACTGGAGAGGTATTATACTTTATGGCAGGTACGTCACCAGAAAGAAAACTTGATGAAGAACGAGGGAAAGGTTCTATTTTTAGAGTTGCTATTCAAGATATTGCGATAGGATTAGAATTATTAAAGTTTAGGATTGTTGGACACAAAATACTTGAAGATTCTGAAAATTTAGCTGATAAAGTTTTAATTGCAACTGTGAAACAATACAATGAAAGATTTGGGTTTGAGATTTAATAAAAAAATAAAAGAAAGGTAAAAACTATTTATGCTTCACACCTAGCTTTTCCTCTATCTACAAGCACCTGATATTTATCAACTATTTTTTGTTTATCTGCAAGATATTTCTGTTTCTTTGCTTTTTCGTCAGGACTGGCACTTACTAGTTTAGCTTCTACTCTTTTAATATCATCTTGAGCATCAGCTAACTTTGTTTTGTATTTAGCATAATCTATTGTACAATCGTATTCTGAAGTAGGCAATGTATTTGTATTATCTGTTGCTGCAGGTGCTGCTGCTTGTGGTACCTCTGCAGTTGTCGCTGGTGCAACAATCTCTGATGCCGGTTGCTGTGTTTCTTCTGAATGAGCACATGCTGAAATAAATAACAGAATCAAAGTCAAGATTATTTTTGTTTGTGTTTTCATCTTTATCACTCCTTTAGTCAACTAATTAACTTTAATCCCTTTTTTAAACTTTTTTATTTTATAATATATAGGATAGGAGGAGTTGCACTGGGAATCATTTATCATCCCAGGAGTTTTTTACTTAAAAATCGTCTACCCTTACTTCGTCTCCCTCACTATAAAAACCCTTCAAGAAAGCCCATTCTCTTAGATCCATTCCATCCTGGTCCAAGTCATCGTCTAATCCAAATGTTGGATGTTCATGTGTAAACAACCATTCTTCATCCATTCTTGTCGAACCTCCCTTTATTCTCATATCAGCCACCCCCTGACCATCCGGCCATGTACTATAAAAGAATATCTTTATATATATATTTAATCTATAGAATTTTTATAAAGTATATGTTTTATATTAAAAAATATGGGGCTGGAGATGTTTAGAAGATTAATCAAGTTTGGAGACTCATCGCATGTAGTATCACTACCAAAGAAGTGGATAGAGAGACATCATCTGTCTAAAGGTGATATAATTGCATTTGAAGAGGAAGAAAGTGCACTTCGATTATCACCCTATAGCACTAAAAAAGATGTTACTGTATCTGAAATTACTATTGTGGCTGATAATTTGGTCGATCTTAGACTGAAGATTATTTCTGCTTATATTAATAATTATGGAATTATTCAGGTAGTTTCTGATAAATTACAAGAACAATTGCCTGCTGTAAGAGAAATTGTGCATTCGCTGGTTGCTTTGGAGATAGTGCAGCAAACTTCAAAAAGTATTACTCTGAAAGATTACTTGAATGTTAATGATATTTCACTTCATGATACTGTAAGAAGAATGGATAGGGTAATACAGTCCATGTCGGAAGATGTAAGAAGGGTATTGAAAGGAGTTAATTCTAACGGAAGTGTAATAGAACAAAAAGAGATGGATGTAAATAGATTAACTTTCCTGATGTATAAAGCACTAAAGAAATGTTTAGAACCAAAAGTGAGACAACTATTGGATATAACAATGACTGAAATTATTTATTTTTGGGAACTTGTTATGTTTATGGAAAGAGTCGGAGATCAACTGAAGAGAATCCCTAGATATATTAAAGCTAATCAAGAAGTTAGAGATGATATTTTGATATGTTTTGATAAAGGTTTTGATTTGTATAAATTATCAATGAAAGCATTCTATAATGGAGACCAGGATCTAGCCTTAAGAATACAGGCTAGTAAAAGGGAAATACTCGGTGACTGTGAGAATGTAATTTCTCACTACAACGATTATACTCTTGTTATGGTGGTTGAAAAGGTTAAGAATATGATACTACAGGCTTCTTACATTGCAGGAGCTGTAATAACGTTTAAACCTGTGAAGGTTGAATAAGAAGCTTTTTAAATTCTTTTGCTGTTCTTTTTCTTTATGATAAGACAACCTATAGTTGTTTTGTGCGGACATGTTGACCATGGTAAAAGTTCAATACTTGAGAAAATTAAGGGAATCTCAATAACCAAACATGAAGAAGGTGGAATTACCCAAACAATAAAGTCTTACAATGTTCCTTTGCAAAACATAAAAAACACCTGCGGGAAACTTTTGGATAGTCTGAAGTCTCAAATTAATTTACCAGGGCTTTTGTTTTTAGATACACCAGGACATGCTGCTTTTGGTAATCTGAGGAAGAGGGGTGGAAGTTTAGCTGATATTGCTATTCTTGTTATTGATATTAATGAAGGAATAAAACCACAGACTATTGAGTCAATTGAAATTCTGCGTGAAAGTAAAACTCCTTTTGTTATTGCTTTAAATAAAATTGATAAGATTTCTGGTTGGCAAATTCAAACTAGTAAATTCTTGCTGCCGAATATTGAGTCTCAATCTGCTTCTGTTAAAAAAATCCTTGATGATAAATTGTATGCTATTGTAGGTGATTTGTATAGTAATTTTACTATTAATGCGGAAAGATATGATCGGGTTGATGATTTTACTAAAACTATTACAATAATTCCTTTATCTGCTAAAACTTTGGAAGGTTTGCCAGAATTGTTAATGATGATAACAGGTCTTGCACAGAAATTTTTGGAAGAAACATTGAATGTTAATGAAACTGGACCTGCTAAAGCAACAGTATTAGAAGTAACTGAACAAAAAGGAATGGGAACTGTGCTTGATGTTGTTGTTTATGATGGCATGATAAAAAAAGGAGATAAAGTATTAATAGGTACTTTGGGTGGATGTGTTGATACTAAAGTTAAAGGATTATTTGTGCCTGGAAAAAATAAACTTGAACCTGTTAATGAAGTACATGCAGCTGCAAGTGTTGTAGTTAGCTGTCAAGATGTAACTAATGTTATTGCAGGAATGCCTATGAGATCATATGATAAAGATTCTGAAAAAATAAGAAAAGAAATTTTAGATGAGATTGAACAAATTACATTTGAGATTGATAATGAAGGAATAGTAATTAAGGCTGATGCAATAGGATCATTAGAAGCTTTGATTACAATACTGAAGGAAGATGGATATTCCATTAAAAGAGCTTCAATAGGAAATATAACTAAAAAAGATATTGTTGAAGCTGATGCTGAACTAGAACCATTAAATAAAGTTGTTCTTGGTTTTAATGTCGGCTGTATAGAAAAAAATCCTAATATAAAAATTATTGTTGATCCTGTGATTTATAGATTAGTTGAGAATTTTAAGAAATGGAGAGAAGAAACAGCGAAGGAAATTGAAGGAAAGAAACTTCAAAGTTTAACATTGCCTTGTAAGTTTAGGGTCATGGAAGGATTCATATTCAGACAAAGTAATCCTGCTGTAGTTGGTGTGGAAGTGTTGTTAGGAAAAATTAAGAGAGGAATGGCTTTCTATAAAGAGGGTGGAAAAACACTTGGTGAAATTAAGGATATACAAAAAGAAGGGACTACTGTTACTGAAGCTCTTAAAGGTGAAGAAGTTGCTGTTTCAATGCCTGGTATAACTGTCGGAAGGCAGTTAAAAGAGGGAGATATCCTATATTCAAGTATAAATGAGGATCAGTTTAGGCAGTATAAGGAATTGAAAAAATATTTAAATGAGGATCAAATCCTTGTTTTAAAAGAAATCGCGGCTATGAAGCGAAAAGAGAAGCCAATTTGGGGAATATAAAATATGGTTGAACTAAGACTAACAATAAGTGATCCTAAATCCGGTAGGTCTTTTAAGAAAGTTCTATCGGACGGTAATGACTTTACTGGTAAGAAGATCGGTGAAGTTTTTGCCGGTGATGTTGTTGGTCTTAAGGGCTTCGAATTTCAAATTACTGGTGGTAGTGATTCTTCTGGTTTTCCTATGAGAACTGATCTCCCTGGAACTGTAAAAAGAAAAATATTACTAGTAAGAGGTCTTGGATTGCATACAATTAAAAGAAGAGGTAATAGAAAAGGAAATGCAAAAAGAGAAGGAATAAGAAAAAGAAAAACCCAGAGAGGAAATACTGTTGGAACTGATATTGCGCAAATAAATGCTAAGATTTTGAAGGGTGAAGGTATAGAAAAATTCTTTGTTTCTGAGAAAAAAGAAGAGAAAAAAGAAGAATAAAAATATATTTTACAAGATAATTATGTTTTTAAATTGATTTTTGTGATAATGTAGTATGAGTACTAAAACTGATGATCGTTCTTTTGACTTAGGAGATGTCCCGAGAGATGGACTAGAGGATTTAGTAAATAGACTTGCTGTATTATTGCCAGATTTTACTGTTACAAGATTATTGAAAGAAACAAGAGATTGGGATTATGGTGCGGTTGTGGTTAATGAGGATTTAGTCGGCTTTGCTGAAGAAACTAAATTCATTGGTAGGAAAGTTGAAATTAAAAGGGCAAAAGATAACTTGTTAGAAGTGGTGGATGGAGCAGTGAAAGTTGTTGGTTTAATAGGAGAAGCTGGAATAGGTAAATCTCGACTGTTGAGACAGGTGATGGGAGACTTTGATCAATTTGATTATTTAATTGGATATGGTTCTGTGCTTACTGCTGATGAGCCTTATTCATTAATTAAAAATTTTCTGACTCTTAGGTATAAATCAAGAGAGGAATTGCAAAGAGAAGTACTAAATGAGTTGAACATGGAAAGGAGTGATTGTGACTTCTTAGAAATTTTATATGGAACTTTGGATGCTGTTTCAGATCTTACTTCAGATATACTTAGAAAGAGATTTCGTGAATCTTTCTTTAATTATGTAGAAAGACTTTCAGAAATAAAACCAAAACCCCCTGTACTTGTGATTGAAGATGCCCATACTATTGATCGCAATTCTGCAGGAATCATTAATTATCTTGCAGCTAATGCGAAACGAAAAGTAGGTATTGTATTTACTAATAGAAAAGAGGATGTTTTAGATAATATTGATGTACCTAATTTGTATTCCTTAGGAAGAATTGATCTTGTGC
The DNA here is from genome assembly GCA_964616675.1 of Candidatus Woesearchaeota archaeon. Lineage (GTDB taxonomy): Archaea > Nanobdellota > Nanobdellia > SCGC-AAA011-G17 > GW2011-AR18 > CAZTRI01. The sequence goes on along the minus strand of CAZTRI010000018.1, from coordinate 5,601 downwards.
CAATTGAAAGATTTAGTGATAAAGAAGCTGAAGAGTTGGTACATGAGTTTGGTGTTGATGATGCTAATGTTTTGGAAGGTGCTGAAGGTGTTCCTTTGAGGTTAGAATATCTATCTATAGCGAGAAGAGAAGGTTTAGAAGTAAAGACTTTACCAATAGCAACTATAGATGGTGTAATTTTAGTTGATGGGGAAGAACATAGCAGATATCTTTGGGATTTATTAAATGTTAAAATAGATAGGCTTGGTAAAGATACTAGGAAAGTGATGATGGCTGCAGCTGTGCTCAAGGATGAATTTAATGAAGAATTAATAAGAGAAATGTTGGGGAAAGAAGTTTATCTTCCTCCTCTTGTCCATTCAAGATTATTGAAGTTAGTAGGTGATGAGGTTTATAGGATAGATCATGACATTATAGCAAAGGCTGTTCTTAGTGAGATTCCTGATGATACTAAAAAGGAACTTCATGTAAATGCAGCTTCAGCTTATGAAAGGGTTTTCCATGGGAGAGAAGAAGAAGTTGTAGAAAATCTTGTATATCACTGGACTAATGGTGGTCTTGTTAAGGATGGTAGTATCAGTGCGGCAGATGTTACATTTAGGGGAGTTAGATATTTGAGAAGATCTGCAAATAATTCTAAGTTATTGGGTGCTGTAGATATTGCTGAAAGGAAATTAAACTCTGCTTTGAGAATTCTCTCACCTTTAGATGGTTTTGATGCATCTGATTTGAGGCTTGATACACAAATGGAGTTATGTAATTTGTTTGATACATTAGGTGATGTAAGAGTACGTAGGGAGAGAAAATTAGCTTATGATATGGCTGTTCACAATCCGGTAACAGTTCCTAATTTCTATAGAGCTGTATTTGGTGAAGTGTTGAACGCCTTTGAAGAGGGCGATTTTAATAAGGCATTGGAATATTTGCGTGATGTTGATAGTGTTTTAGGTGTGAATCATAGGAATTTTAGGAGAGCTGCTACTGATGGAAAAGAAATCACTGATGAAGATATTAGGAAATTATCAGGTTATGATTTATATAGGTACAATACTACTATGACTAGGGGTAGGGTTGATTATGTTTTAGGTTTGCATGCTGAGACTGGAAGTTTTGCACATTTTGAAAATGCAAGAAGATTCTTTTCTGATGCTGCAGAGATTATTGAAAGAGGTCAAAGACTTAGTACTGGAGAAGTTTTACAATGGCCTTATTTGGAGGCTGTTGTGAGTGTTAACTTAGCACTTGCTATGATAGAATGCGAAGATCTTGATGGTGCTACAGAAAGATTAGAAAAAGTTAGAAGGTTATGTGATGTTAATAACTATCAGGTGTTGTCTGGATTTTATGCCAATGCAAAAGCTAGATTGCTTGGAAAGAGGGGGAACTATAAAGGGGCAACTGAATTATTAGAAAGAGGACTTGCTGTTGCTGAGGAAGCAGGAAGTAAGTTAATGAGATTGTATGTATGCGATACTAGTGGTGATATAGCATATAAAATGGGAGATAAAGCTAAAGCTATGGGTCATTATAGTTCTGGATTAGATGTAATAAGAGAAAGAGGAGAAGAAGCTGTTAAATATGGTTTAGTCGATGTTAGTGGTTTAGACAAAGATAAGAGAAATGAAGAAATAATGAGAGTAGGTGATCAGTTTAAGTTTGCTTTATTGTTTGAAAGAAAGATAAAAATTTTGAATTAACTTTTACCAAATAGTAAATTAATTAATCTTCTGAATAAGCTTGGTTTATTTTCTGCTTTTGGCATTTGCCCAACTCCAACAGTATGGCTCTTTTCTGGATCTTCTTTTTGTTTTATATCTTTTACAGGTTGTCCAACACCAGGAGTATGTCCTAAAATCGATGGATCCTTAGCTTTTCCAAATAATTTATATGCTATTTTATCTTTTTTCACTACTACTTTCTTTTCTTGCCCTGCTCCAGGGGTGTGACCCTTGATTTTTATATCTTTTACAGGTTGTCCAACACCAGGAGTATGTCCTAAAGGCGATGTTGTTGTAGGTGTTCCAAAAAGATTATAGATATATTTGTCAGTAGTACTTGTGGTGCTTGTTTTTGTACTGGTGTTGTAAGATGTTGTTGTTGTATAATCTGCTGTAACAGCGCCAGTTGTTGATAATAAAGGATCCCTAGATGAACCAAATAATTCATTAAAGTATTTTTCAACATTTGATTTATTTTTAACTGATTTTGTTGCTGCCCCTGTTGCAAGAAGAAGATTCGATGGAGATACTTTTGCTTCTTCAGGTTTTGGTACTTCATTTATTTCTTCAAACTCAATCATTTCATAAAACTTGTTTAATTTTAATCTATTGTTATTAATTTCTATATCTTCTGGTTTTGTTGCTAACTCTATTTTTAATGTATCTTCTTTTATATCACTAAATCTGTAAGCGACTACTCCTAGAGAATTTATTTTTAGATCGTCAAACTCTAATGTTACTCCTTTTGGGAATTTCCCTACTGCCGGAATTGCAATTCCTAATTTTGTCTGGTCGGAAATAAAATGTAAGACTAACATATCATCCTGGATTTTAAAGAATTTGTATTGAGTTTCTTTGTTATTCCCAATATTAAAATCATCAAGATTTAAACTTCTTTTATTACGCATTACACCTTCGGATTTTATTCTTCCTTCAATTGTAACTATCTTTTTGTCTGTATCATAAGTAAATTTAAGATTTCCTTTCTCTTTTGGAGCTTTTATTACATCACCAGTAATTTTATCATCTATCTTTGTTATTGCTGCACCTGTAATTCTATCTTCTATTTTCTTTTTATTATGATCTTTTGCTTCTCCCCAAAGCCCAGCTGCAGATACTATAGACAATGCAAGAATGAGTGCTAGGAATACAGATATTGTTTTTTTCATTTAATCACACCTTTTTACAATATTTTTATGAAATGTTTTATATATAAAGGTTTTTATAGTTTTTTGTTTTGTTTATTTATTATGAAAGAGATAACCGAAGAGAAATTAGCTAAGTATTTTGATGTTACTGCTAGAGCTATTGCCAAGATTAAGGTTCATAAAGGATTTGAATTAGAAGCTGCAAATATTCTTGATATGGTTAAGAGATATTATGATGATGCTAATTATTATTATGAAAAAGGTGATTTTGTAACTGCATTTGCTGCTTTGAATTATGCACATGGTTGGCTCGATTGCGGTGCCAGAATAAAGATATTTGATGTTGATGATGATAGTTTGTTTGTGCTCCCTTAGTTAGTTTTAAATACTTTTTGGCTTTATTTTTCTTATGGTAATTAAAATACAATCTTTTAAAACACAAGGTGTTGAGGATCTCGAAACTCAGGTAAATGGGTTTGTGAATCAGCTTAGAAGAGATGGAATAAGATCAACTAGACATTATAGTCACAATAGAACTGGTGCGGTAGATAATTATGTGGTTGTTATTGAATATGAAGTTGCTGATCCTAGTGCATATATTGCAGAACCTGCAGCAACAAGAGATGGTAATTTTGAATTAAGTATACAGAAACATACCAGGGCAGTTGAAATAGATTTAGTTAAAAAAGCTTTGGCACAGACAGAAGGTAATAGGACAAGAGCTGCATCTTTGTTAGGAATTTCTCATCGTGCTTTACTTTATAAATTAAAGGATTACGGAATTCGTTCTTAGAAAGTTTTTAATACTTCTTTAATATAATTTAGTTTATGAAAGTGGTGATAAGCTTAGGCGGTTCTTTAATTGTTCCTGATAATGTAGATTATAATTATTTACATAAGTTTGTTAAGTTCATTAGAAATTTTGCTAAAAAAAATAAAGTTGTAATTGTAACTGGCGGTGGATCTACTGCTAGAAAATACATAGTTGCTTTGAAACATGAAAATGTTGATTCTAAAATGCTTTCCTGGGTTGGAATTGCTTCTACTAAACTCAATGCTAGATTAGTTGCTGGGCTATTTAATATAAAAACAGAAATACCTAATTCTCTAAATGAAGTTGACAAAGTTTTAAGGAAGAACAATATTACTGTCTGCGGTGCTTTGGGGTTTATGCCTAAAATGACTTCTGATGGTGATGCAGCTTTAATATCTGAAAATATAAAAACTGACTATTTCATTAATCTGACAAATGTTGATGGTTTATATGATAAAGATCCAAAATTATCTGGAGCAAAGTTTGTTCCTGAAATTTCATTTTCTGATTTTATGAAGATTGTAAATAAAATAAAGTATGAAGCAGGACAACATTTTGTACTAGATCAAGCTGCTGCAAAAATAATAAGCAGGGCTAAAGTAAAAACTGTAATTTTGAATGGAAAAAAGCTTAATAACTTGAATAACTTTTTAAGTGGGAAACCTTTTATCGGGACTGTTATAAAATGAAAAAAGTGATTGCTGTTACAGGGGTACCTTGTTCTGGGAAAACGACATTAGCTAAACAAATTGTTAAGAAATTAAATGGTGTTTATGTGGGTTTAGAAGATGTTAAGAAAATAGATAAGAAAATAGTCTACGGTTTTGATGATGAAAGAGGGGTTGAAATTATAGATGAAGATCTTTACGAGAAAGCTGTTGCAAAAATAATTAAAGATTCTAAGAAACCTGTTGTTGTAGATTTGCACTTTAGTCATATAATTAGTAAGAAACTTGTTGATTTATGCATTGTTTGCAGGTGTAACTTGAAGGAATTAAGGAGAAGGATGGTTGAAAGAGGATATTCTGGAAAAAAGATACAAGAGAACATGGATGTTGAAATTTTTGATGAAATTCTAGTGGAAGCACAGGAATTAGGGCATAATTTGGTAGAAATAAACACTACTAGCCCTGCTGATGAGGGAACTTTAAAGGCTATTTTAGGCCATATTTAGTATATACTTTTTCTCCGAAAGCTTTATAAAGATATCATGCATACCAGATAATAAGATTATAGTGATTTGAGAGGTGAAGTGAGAATGCAAATGGTAGAAACTGATAAGGAATTGTTAACACGTCTGAAAGGTACAGATCCTTTGATGGTAGTAAAAGCTCCAACAGTAGAAGATAATGGTTCAAATATTGTAGATGCTTTTTTTATTAATGCTGAGAGACAGAGAATTGAAAGAGCTAAAGTAATGTGGTCAGAAGGAAACCTTGCTGAAGCACTTTCTTATTTACATTTAAGGGGAGTAGATCCTAGAAGGGTTAAGGCTTATGATGCTTCTACTTCTGGTGAAGAAGAAGGGAGAAATAATTTTGGTCTTTCTCGAGCATATACAAATGTTTGTGATACAATAACTAGAATTAGAGATAATGATGCTATAGCTGAGGCTCAAAAAGCGAGATGGCTTAATAGGTATGCTGATGCTATTATATCTGCTTTGGATGATGAGACTTTACCAAAAGCTCGAAGATTAGCTAAAGGTTTACTTGAATCTGAAAGAGCTATCGGATATCTTGATTCAATTAGGGAATTAGTACTTGATGAAATAGTATCCAGACCTACTCAAAGGGAAATTGCTGAGATATCTACACCAACAGTTGGTGCATACTTAGCTGACGCCTTTGTTATGCCTTTTGTTAGGTATGTTAGAGATATGAAAGAACATATTGAAGCTGGTGTTGATGCTGTAAAAGAA